>NZ_JBHWVM010000122.1:0-20111 GCF_042736805.1 Streptomyces sp. NPDC060031 | reverse complement strand
TCCGCCGCTACATCATCTGGCGAAACCGCCACGCCGATGACCGGCGCCTACGCGCCGTCGTCGACAGGGCAAACGTTGCCTGATCCGGCACTAGCTCGCGTCCGGAGCGTGCGCCGGGCAGAACCGCCGCGGCGTCGCGCACGGCCGTCAGCCCCACTGTTCGATGCCGAGCTTGATCACCAGCGCGCCCACCACCGTCAGCAGCACGCCGCGGACGAAGCCGCTGCCCTTCTTCAGCGCCATCCGGGCCCCGACCATGCCGCCGGCCAGGTTGAACACCGCCATCAGCGCGGCCAGCTGCCACAGCACCATGCCCTGGTACGCGAACATCGCGAGCGCCCCGGCGTTGGTGCAGCAGTTGACGATCTTGGCAGTGGCCGAGGCGGTGACCAGGTCGAGGTGGAGCAGTGCGGTGAGGGCGAGCACGAGGAACGTGCCGGTGCCGGGTCCGATGAGGCCGTCGTAGAAGCCGATGCCGAGGCCGGCCAGACCGATCGCGAGCAGCATCCGCTGCCGGCTGACGGGCTCGGTGGAGGGGGCGGTGCCGAAACCGGGCTTGAAGATCACCACGGCCGCCACGATCACGAGCACCACCATGATCAGCGGGCGCAGCGCGTCCTTGCTGATGCCGCCCGCGAGCGCGGCCCCGCCCATGGATCCGGCGAGCGCGGCCAGGCCGATGCGGACGGCGAGCTTCAGGTCCACCGGGGCCTTGCGCGCGTACGTGACTGCCGCGCCCGAGGTGCCGACGATGGCCACCGCCTTGTTGGTGCCGAGGACGGTGGCGGGGTGGGCGTGCGGCAGGCCGAGCAGCAGCGCGGGCAGGAGCAGCAGACCGCCGCCGCCCACCACCGCGTCGATCCAGCCGGCCGCCGCGGCGGCCACGCACAGCACGATGAGCATGGTCGTTGATATGTCAGGCACGGTCACGACCCTATGGAGCGGTTGGGTGCAGCGACCATCAATCCCCGGAAACTTGCGCAAAGGTTGAGCTTTGCCTGGCCGGTGCCCGGTCCGGGGCCACCGGGGCAGCCGGGTCCACGGCCGCCGTCAGCACGCTCGCGGCCACCACGCTGGCCAGCCCCAGCCCGGCCGCCAGCCGCTGCGCGGGCGGTACGCGGGCCAGCGCGGCCTGCCACGGGGACGGCTTGCGGTGCCGCGCGGGGGCGGGGGCGGGGGCAGGCGCAGGGCCCGAGGCCGAGGCGGGCGCGGGTGCGGGCTCGGGCACGGGAGCAGGTGCGGGAGCAGGCACGGGCTCGGGAGCAGGCACGGGCTCGGGAGCAGGCACGGGCACGGGCCCGGCCTCGGGCAGGGCGATGTGCAGTGGGTGACGCATCGGCGCGGGGAACCTCTCGAAGGACGCGGGGCTCGGAATCAGAAGCTGAAGCACTCGGAGTGGATGCGCCCGGCCGGCACCCCGGCCCGCAGCAGCGAGGTCTGCGCCGCCCTCGCCATCCCCGGCGGCCCGCACAGGTACACGTCGTGCTCGGCCAGGTCCGGCACCAGCGCGGCCAGCGCCTGCGGGGCGAGCGGATCTCCCCCAGCCACCGCTGGGAGGTGCCCCCCTGCGGCGCCGGACGGCCCGAGCAGGTAGTGCAGCCCGGCCTGCCGCTCGGCGGCGATCGCCTCCAGCTCGGACCGCAGCACCAGGTGCTCCTCGGCCCCCGCCCGGTAGAGCAGGGTGATCTCCCCCGGCCCGCCGGGCAGCGTCTCGAACAGGGCCCGCATCGGGCTGATCCCCACTCCGCCGGCGATCAGCAGCACCTTCGCGCGGGTGCGCCGGGCGGCGGTGAGCGCCCCGAACGGGCCGGTGGCCAGCACCCGCGTGCCGGGGCGCAGCCGGCGGATCCGGCGGGAGTGGCCGCCGAGGCCCTTCACCGTGATCCGGAGGGTGTTCCCGCGGACCGGCGCGGACAGCGAGAACGGCAGGGCGGTGTGCCACAGCCGCCGCTGGAGGAACCGCCAGCGCAGGAACTGCCCCGGCTGCGCGCGCAGTTCCGCGAGGTGCGCCCCGTACATGACGACGGAGACCACCCCGGGGCCCTCGGCCCGGACCTCCAGGACCCGCAGCGCGTGCCGCGCGGCCTGCCGTACGGGGACCACGGCCCGGTACCAGACGAGCAGGACGGCGACGACGGCGTGGGCGAGCGCCCAGAACCAGGCGACCAGGGTGAGGTCGGGCCCGGCGAGTTGGTGGCCGAAGGCGAGCGCGGCGGCGAGGTAGACGAACAGGTGCACCCCGCGCCAGGTTTCGTGGGAGACGCGACGGCGTACGGACCGGGCGGAGGTGATGCCGACCCCGGCCAGCAGCACGGTCCCGGCGAGGGCGGCGGCCACCGCCGGGTACCCCAGCAGCTCGCGGACGGCACGGACGACGTCGACCCCCTCGTGGACGGCGTACCCGCACAGCGCGAAGAACGCGTGCCCGAAGCAGAGCAGCAGCACGTGGCGGCCGCCGAGCGCGTGCCAGCGGGCGAGGCGGTCCGCGCCCACCCCGTGCTCGACGGCGGGCACCCTGGCCATCAGGAACAGCAGGACGAGCACCCCGTACCCGGCGAGCAGCCCGCTGAGGTGCGCGGCGGTGGCGAACAGCGCGTCGAGCCGGGCCGAGGGCCGTACCTGCGCCGCCCAGAGCAGGGTGACCACCCCCGCCCCGCCGAGCATCCCGCCCCTGACCCGCACCACCGCATCTCGCATGGCGCCCACGCTAAGCGGGCCCCGGGCCCCCGGGGTGATCCTTAAGACGGCCTTGAGGAACGCCTCACCGACGCTTAACCCCGCCGCTGAGGTGGGCGTTCCGCCCGGGTAACAACGCCGATGCGGCGGGGAAACAGCAGGCGCGCACGCTCGTGCCATGACCTCGGAAAAGCGTGTGGTGGTGATCGGCGGCGGCCTCGCGGGCCTTCGGCTCGCGCAGCGGCTCGCCGGAGCCGCGGCGGTGACCGTGCTGGGCGAGGAGCCGCACGTCCCGTACAACCGCGTGCTGCTGGCCGACGTCCTGGCCGGCCGGTACGCACCGGAGGTGGCCGCCCTCCCGGCGCCCGGCCCGGCGCTGCGGCGCGGCGTCCGGGCGGTCCGCATCGACCGGGCCGACCGGGCGGTGCACTGCGACGACGGCAGCACGGAGCGGTACGACACGCTGGTGCTGGCCACCGGATCCAACCCGGTCCTGCCGCCGCTGCGGGGGCTGTTCGAGCCGGACGGGCGGGAACTCCCGGACGGGGTGCACGCGTTTCGCACCATGGACGACTGCCTGGCCCTGTCGGCGGCGGTACGTCCGGGCGTACGGGCGGTGGTGATCGGCGGCGGCCTGCTGGGCGTCTCCGCCGCGCGGGCCCTGGCCGAGCGCGGGGCGCAGGTGGTCCTGGCCCAGCAGGCGGAGCGGCTGCTGGAGCGCCAACTGGACGCGGACTCCTCGGCCTTGCTGCACGCCCACCTGTCCACCCTCGGCGTGGAGATCCACACGGCGTGCCGGGTCCGCGGCCTGACGACTTCACCTGCGGCGCCGCTGCCGGGGGCCGGCCCGGATTCAGCCCCGCCGGCGATTGAGGCGCGGGTCCGGGCAGAGCCCGGGAGGCGGCGCGGCGGGGGCGGCCCCCGGGCGGTCACCGGGGTCGAGTTCGCCGACGGCTACCGGCTCGACGCCGACATCGTGGTGCTCGCCTGCGGCGTGCGCCCCCGCACCGGCCTGGCCAAGGCCGCCGGGATCGAGGTCCGCACCGGCGTCGTGGTCGACGACCGGCTGCGGACGAGCGACCCCCGCATCCACGCCATCGGCGACTGCGCCGAGCACGCCGGCCAGGTGTACGGCCTGGCCGGCCCCGCGCTGGAGCAGGCCGACGCCCTCGCCTCGGTCCTGACCGGAGCCCCCGCGCAGTACACCGGCACCCGCGCCCTCACCCGCCTCACCCTCGGCGGAGCCGACCTCGCCGCCTTCGGCGAGACGACCCCCCGCCCCGGCGACGACGTGGTCCGCCTCGCCGACGCCACCCGCCGCACCTACCGCAAGGTCGTCGTCCGCGGGGACCGCCTCGTCGGCGGCGTACTGCTCGGCGAACTCTCCACCGTGGGCGCCCTCGCCCGCAGCTGGGAGGACGGCGAACCCCTGACCGACCTGTTCCACCTGCTCACCGACGACGGAGGCCACTGACATGACCGAGCCCCTGCCCGCGATCGTGCTCATCGGGCACGGCATGGTCGGCCAGCGCTACCTAGAGGCGCTCGCCGAGCGCGGCGCCACCGCCACGCACCGGATCACCGTGCTCTGCGAGGAGCCCCGGCCCGCCTACGACCGTGTGCACCTCACCTCCTACTTCTCCGGCAGCACCCCCGAGGACCTGTCCATGACGCCCGCCGGCTTCATGGCCGAGCACGGCATCTCCCTCCACCTGGGCGACCCCGCCGAGACCGTCGACCGGCAGGCCCGTACCGTCACCTCCCGCTCCGGGCAGGTGTTCCCGTACGACGTCCTGGTGCTGGCGACCGGCAGCTACCCCTTCGTGCCGCCCGTCCCCGGCAAGGACGCCCCGGGCTGCTTCGTCTACCGCACCATCGAGGACCTCCTCGCGATCGAGGAGTACGCCAAGACCCGCACCCGCGGCGCCGTCGTCGGCGGCGGCCTCCTCGGTCTGGAGGCGGCCGGCGCCCTGCAAGGACTGGGCCTGGCCACCCGCATCGTGGAGTTCGCGCCGCGCCTGATGCCCGCCCAGGTCGACGAGGGCGGCGGCGCGGCCCTGCTGCGCACCATCGAGTCCATGGGCCTGACCGTCCACACCGGGGTCGGCACCCAGGAAGTACTGACGGGAGAGGACGGGTCCGTCAGCGGGATGCGGCTCTCCGACGGCTCCACCGTCGAGAGCGACCTCGTGGTCTTCTCGGCCGGCGTCCGCCCCCGCGACCAGCTCGCCCGCGCCGCCGGCCTGACCGTCGGGGAGCGCGGCGGCATCACCGTCGACTCCCGCTGCCGCACCTCCGACCCGCAGGTCTACGCCATCGGCGAGTGCGCGCTCGCCTCCGACGGCCGCGTCTACGGTCTGGTCGCGCCCGGCTACGAGATGGCCGAGACGGCCGCCGACGACCTGCTGGGCCGGGAGAAGGAGTTCACCGGAGCCGACCTCTCCACCAAGCTCAAGCTGCTCGGCGTGGACGTGGCCTCCTTCGGCGACGCCCACGGAGCCGCCGCCGACAGCCTCGACGTCGTCTACTCCGACTCCCGCTCGGGGGTCTACAAGAAGGTGGTCGTCTCGGCCGAGGGCGTCCTGCTCGGCGGAGTCCTGGTCGGCGACGCGGACTCGTACGGCCTGCTGCGCCCGCTCACCGGCTCCGTCCCGCCCGTCGCCCCCGAGCAGCTGGTCCTGCCCGCCGGCCTCGGGGCGCCCGCCGCCCTGGGCCCGGGTTCGCTGCCGGACACCGCGGTCGTCTGCTCCTGCCACAACGTCACCAAGAAGGCCATCACCGCCTACGAGACCCTGGCCGAGGTCAAGAAGTGCACGAAGGCCGGCACCGGCTGCGGCAGCTGCCTGAAGGTGATCGGCCAGCTGCTGCCGGCCTCCACGGACAAAGGGCTGTGCGGCTGCTTCCCGTTCACGCGCGCCGAGCTCTACGAGATCGTCCGTACCCGTCGGCTGACCTCGTACCGGCAGATCCTCGACGGCCACGGCCGTGCGGAGGCCCGCGGCGGCGACGGCTGCGAGGTCTGCAAGCCCACCGTCGGCTCGATCATCGCCTCCCTCGCGCCCACCCTGGGCGCGAGCGGCTACGTCCTGGACGGTGAACAGGCCGCCCTCCAGGACACCAACGACCACTTCCTCGCGAACCTCCAGCGCAACGGCTCCTACTCGGTCGTCCCCCGCATCCCCGGCGGTGAGATCACCCCGGACAAGCTGATCGTGATCGGTGAGGTGGCCCGCGACTTCGGCCTCTACACGAAGATCACCGGCGGGCAGCGCATCGACCTCTTCGGCGCGAGCGTCGACCAGCTCCCGCGGATCTGGGCCCGGCTGGTGGACGCCGGATTCGAGTCCGGGCACGCGTACGGGAAGGCCCTGCGGACGGTGAAGTCCTGCGTCGGGCAGACCTGGTGCCGCTACGGGGTCCAGGACAGCGTGCGGATGGCCATCGACCTGGAGCTGCGCTACCGGGGCCTGCGCGCCCCGCACAAGCTCAAGTCGGCGGTCTCCGGCTGTGCCCGCGAATGCGCCGAGGCGCAGAGCAAGGACTTCGGCGTCATCGCCACCGCCAGCGGCTGGAACCTCTACGTCGGCGGCAACGGCGGGGCCACCCCGCGCCACGCCGACCTGCTGGCCCAGGACCTGTCGGACGCCGAACTGATCCGGCTCATCGACCGGTTCCTGATGTTCTACATCCGCACCGCCGACCGGCTGGAGCGCACCTCGGCCTGGCTGGAGCGGCTGGAGGGGGGCCTGGCCCACCTGCGGGACGTGGTCGTCCACGATTCGCTCGGACTGTGCGCGGAGCTGGAGTCGCTGATGTCCGACCACGTGGCGCACTACCGCGACGAATGGGCCGAGACGCTCCAGGACCCGGAGCGGCTGCGCCGGTTCGTGTCCTTCGTCAACGCGCCCGGCGCCCCCGATCCGACCGTCAAGTTCGTCCCCGAGCGCGACCAGGTCAAGCCCGACCTGGCCGTCCTGACCCTGGAGCCCGTGGGAGGCACCCGATGACCGTGGAACTGAAGGTGGCGGAGGGATGGCTGACGGTGTGCGAGCTGGCCGTACTGGTCCCCGGGCGCGGGGTGGCGGCGCTGCTGCCCGACGGGAGCCAGGCCGCGGTGTTCGTCGACCGCGCGGGGCGCCCGTACGCGATCGGCAACCAGGACCCCTTCACCGGGGCGCAGGTGCTCTCGCGCGGGCTGGTCGGGTCGGCCGCCGGGCGGCCCTTCGTGGCCTCGCCGCTGCTCAAGCAGCGCTTCGACCTGGAGTCGGGGCGCTGTCTGGACGACGAGGAGGTGGCGGTCCGTACGTATCCGGTGCGGACCGCCGCGACCTCGCGGTGATCAGCCCTGGACCATCGCCGGGTCCATCCACATGATCTCCCAGGTGTGGCCGTCGAGGTCGTCGAAGGCCCGGCCGTACATGACGCCGTGGTCCTGGGCGGGGCGGGGCTCGGTGGCCCCGGCGGCCAGGGCCCCGTCGACGAGCTCATCGACCGCGGCGCGGCTCTCGGCGCTCAGGCAGAGCAGCACCTCGGAGGTCGTGGTCGCGTCGGCGATGGCCTTGTGGGTGAAGTCCTTGTACCGGGCCTCGGTGAGGAACATCGCGACGATGCTCTCGGTGATGGGCATCGAGGCGCAGTTCTCGTCGGTGAACTGGGCGTTGAAGGTGTAACCGAGCTTGCCCCAGAAGGTCTTGGTGGCCTCGAGGTCCTTGACCGGCAGGTTGACGAAGATCATGGTGGAGGACATCTCGGTCCCTCTTCTCTCGTTGTCGTTGCTTTCGAGAGGTAGACCGGGGAGCCCCGGGAAACTCATCGCTCCCCGCGAACTTTTTCTGAGATTTCCCGAAACCGCAGGTCAGGCCGCTACGGAGCGCAGTTGCAGGGCTGCCAGCGGTACGAAGCCCAGCCCGTCCCCGCTCGCCGCCGAGGCATCCTGCCCGGCGAGGCGTTCGTGCAGGGTCAGGGCGATCCGCTCGCCCTGCGCCTTGGCCCGGTCGGCGTTCGGCCCCTGGTGCAGGCCGTCGATGGCGGCCCGCCACAGTTGCACCCAGCGCCCGAAGTCCTCCGCGGTCATGGCCCGCGCGGAGTTCAGCGCGGCGTGCGGGGCGAAGGCGTTGCGCCGGTAGTCGGCGCTGCGGAACAGGGCCCGCTCCCAGAAGTCGGTGATCCGGGGGAGGTGGGCTTCGAGGTCGGTACCGGCGATCTCGGTGAAGAACGGCCCGATCCGCGAGTCGGCGAATGCGGCCGTGTAGAAGCGGCGCAGCACGACGTCGAGGTCGGCGCGGCCGCGAATATCGGCTTCGGCGGCGAAGTGGTTCATTGCTCCACCATCCTCCCCCATGCGGGGCCTCCCCGGGGGAGGAAGTCCCGCAGTCGGCAGGAGGTCACCTCGTGCGGCCCGGACACGGGTGCCTTGCGCGCGGGCCCCCGGCCGGGGCCGGGGGCCCGCGCGGCTTACGAGGCCACCGCTCCGCCCTTGAGCAGCGCGGCCCCCAGGGGCGTGACCGTGTGCAGTACGGCGTTGCCCCGGCGCAGGGTGGTGACCAGGCCCGCCTCGCGCATCACGCAGGCGTGCTGGCTCGCGGAGGCCAGCGAGACCCCGGCCCGGCGGGCCAGTTCGCTGGTGGTGGCGCCGTCGCCGATGGCCCGCAGCACCACCGAGCGGGTGTGCCCGACGAGCTTGCCGAGGGTGCGCTGGCGCTGCTCCTCCGCCGGCCGGGCCGCCTCGCCGCCGGCTGGCGCGGAGGCCAGTTGGGCGGCGGCCGGGTAGACCAGCACCGGCGGGAGTTCCGGGTCGTGCAGGGTCACCGCGGTGCGGCGGCAGAAGAACGACGGCTGGAGCAGCAGCCCGCGCCCCCGCAGCCGTACGTCCCGGTCCACGGGGTAGTCGCACTCCAGCACCGGGGCCCGCCAGCGCAGCATCGGCGGCAGCGAGGCCAGCAGCTCGTCCGCTCCCCCGTCGAGCAGGGCGCGGCCCCGTGCGGCCCGCTCGGCCTCGATCTGGGCCTGGATGTGGGTCCAGTACGGTTCCACGGCCGCCCGGTGGTAGCCGCGCAGCTCGCCCAGCAGCCGGGGCAGGTGCTTGGTCCCGCCGTCCATGAACTCCCGCAGCCTGCTCGGCGGCGGGGCCCCGAAGGCCGCGCCGAAGCCCGTACCGGCGCCCGCGCCCGCACCCGCGCCGACGAGGCCGAGCTCGCGCCGCATGCGCTCGGGACGGATCCCGCGCAGCGCGTCGAGGCCCACGTCCCATCCGTACTGCCCCTCCACGGGGGTCAGGAAATCCGGGAAATAGCCGCGACTGGGTATGAGCGTCCCGAGGAGCCGTGTTTCACCATTCAACCTGCTCCGGGTTTCTGTACGCCATTCACCGAACAACCGGGCGTCACGCCGGTCTCTTAAGCGGTGAAAACTAAGAATCGTTTCCCACAACGCATCGGGACGCCCTGCCATCCGTACGCGTGCCAGGTCCACTCCAGTGAAATGGATACGCAGCACCGAACCCCCACCTGTGCAACCGCAATCCCCCCGCCTCATGAGTATGCATGCCGTCACACGACGTCACCACGCCCTTTCGGCCACAGTTGAAACCCCTTTCGGCGAGGGCGTGACAACCGAAATCCTGTACTCCGCCAGGCACACTCCAGTGCGACCGAAACGCTCCGTGAAGGCCGTGGGGGGCTTTGCGGGGCCTGGCGGTCGGTCGCACCGGGAAGCGCCGACGTGCCCGGCGGATTGGCGGCAGGCGGTGGACGGGTGGGGATCCGTCCACCGCCTGCTGCCGTAAAGATTCGTTGAACGAAAAAGAAATAGGCGCGGCTGCCCTCGGGGGTCAGGGAACCCGGGGGCAGCCGCGGTCTACAGGGCCCGTCGCACGGGCCGGGGGTCAGGGGCAGGGGTCAGCGGCTGTCGCTGCCCTTCGCCTCGGCGGCCGCACGGCCCGCCTCCAGGCGCGCCACCGGAATCCGGAAGGGCGAGCAGGAGACGTAGTCGAGACCGACCTCGTGGAAGAAGTGGACGGACTCGGGGTCGCCGCCGTGCTCACCGCAGACGCCGAGCTTGAGGTCGGGGCGGGTGGCGCGGCCGGCCTGGACCGCGGAGCGGACCAGCGAGCCGACGCCGTCCCTGTCGATGGTCTCGAACGGAGAGACCCCGAAGATGCCCTTCTCCAGGTACGCGGTGAAGAAGCTGGCCTCGACGTCGTCGCGGGAGAAGCCCCACACGGTCTGGGTCAGGTCGTTCGTGCCGAAGGAGAAGAACTGCGCGGCCTCGGCGATCTGGCCGGCGGTCAGGGCGGCGCGCGGCAGCTCGATCATGGTGCCGATGGTCAGCTTGAGGTTCGTGCCGGTGGCGGCCTCGACCTCGGCGATGACCTGGTCGGCCTCGTCGCGGACGATCTCCAGCTCCTGGACGGTGCCGACGAGCGGGACCATGATCTCGGCGCGCGGGTCGCCCTTGGCGTTCTTGCGCTCGGCCGCGGCCTCGGCGATCGCCCGGACCTGCATCTTGAACAGGCCGGGGATGACCAGACCGAGGCGGACGCCGCGCAGACCCAGCATCGGGTTCTGCTCGTGCAGCTTGTGCACGGCCTGGAGCAGGCGCAGGTCGTTCTCGTTCGCGTCCTTGCGGGACTCGGCGAGGGCCACGCGCACCGACAGCTCGGTGATGTCGGGCAGGAACTCGTGCAGCGGCGGGTCGAGCAGGCGCACGGTGACGGGCAGGCCGTCCATCGCCTCGAACAGCTCGACGAAGTCCTTCTTCTGCAGCGGCAGGAGGGCACTGAGTGCCTCCTCGCGCTCGCCGTCGGTGTCCGCGAGGATCAGGCGCTCGACCATCTCGCGGCGCTCGCCGAGGAACATGTGCTCGGTGCGGCACAGGCCGATGCCCTGGGCGCCGAAGCGGCGGGCGCGCAGCGCGTCCTCGGCGTTGTCGGCGTTGGCGCGCACCCGCAGCCGGCGGACGCGGTCCGCGTAGGCCATGATCCGGTGCACGGCGGCGACCAGCTCGTCGGCGTCGTCGGCGCCGGCGTGCATGCGGCCCTCGAAGTACTCGACGACCGGGGACGGTACGACGGGTACCTCACCGAGGTAGACCTTGCCGGTGGAGCCGTCGATGGAGACGACGTCGCCCTCTTCGATGACCGTGTCGCCGACCGTCATGCGGCGGCGCTTGGTGTCGACGTCGAGCTCCTCGGCGCCGCAGACGCAGGTCTTGCCCATGCCGCGGGCGACGACGGCGGCGTGCGAGGTCTTGCCGCCGCGCGAGGTCAGGATGCCCTCGGAGGCGATCATGCCGTCCAGGTCGTCCGGGTTGGTCTCGCGGCGGATCAGGATGACCTTCTCGCCGGAGCGGGACCACTTGACGGCCGTGTACGAGTCGAAGACGGCCTTGCCGACGGCCGCGCCCGGGGAGGCGGCGATGCCGCGGCCGAGCAGCTCGGTCTTGGCGTCCTCGTCGAAGCGGGGGAACATCAGCTGCGCGAGCTGGGCGCCGTTGACGCGCTGGAGCGCCTCGGCCTCGTCGATCAGGCCCTGGTCGACGAGCTGGGTGGCGATGCGGAAGGCGGCACCGGCGGTGCGCTTGCCGACGCGGGTCTGGAGCATCCACAGCTGGCCGCGCTCGATGGTGAACTCGATGTCGCAGAGATCCTTGTAGTGGTTCTCCAGCGTCGTCATGATCGTCATGAGCTGGTCGTACGAGACCTTGTCGATGGCCTCCAGGTCCGCGAGCGGCACGGTGTTGCGGATGCCCGCGACCACGTCCTCGCCCTGGGCGTTCTGGAGGTAGTCGCCGTAGACGCCCGCGTGGCCGCTGGCCGGGTCACGGGTGAAGGCGACGCCGGTTCCCGAGTCGGGACCGAGGTTGCCGAAGACCATGGAGCAGATGTTGACCGCGGTGCCCAGGTCGCTCGGGATGCGCTCCTGGCGGCGGTAGAGCTTGGCGCGGTCGGTGTTCCACGAGTTGAAGACGGCCTCGACGGCGAGGTCCATCTGCTCGCGGGCGTCCTGCGGGAACGCGCGGCCGGCTTCCTTGGCCACGATCTTCTTGAAGCGCGTGACCAGCTTCTTCAGGTCGGCGGCGTCGAGGTCGGTGTCGACGGTGACCTTCTTGGCGGCCTTGGCCTCTTCGAGGGCGTCCTCGAAGAGCTCGCCCTCGACGCCGAGGACGGTCTTGCCGAACATCTGGATGAGGCGGCGGTACGAGTCCCACGCGAAGCGCTCGTCACCGGCCTGGGCGGCGAGGCCCTTCACGGACGCGTCGGAGAGGCCGATGTTGAGGACGGTGTCCATCATGCCCGGCATCGAGAACTTGGCGCCGGAGCGCACGGAGACCAGCAGCGGGTCGTCCGACTGGCCGAGCTTCTTGCCCATCTTCGCCTCGAGGGCGGCGAGGTGCGCGCTGACCTCGTCGCGCAGCTCGGCCGGGGCCTCGCCGCTGCCGAGGTAGACCTTGCAGGCCTCGGTGGTGATGGTGAAGCCGGGAGGGACCGGCAGACCCAGGTTGGTCATCTCGGCGAGGTTGGCTCCCTTGCCGCCGAGAAGGTCCTTGAGGTCGCGGTTGCCCTCGGTGAAGTCGTAGACGAACTTCTGATCTTTGTTTTCCGACACGGGTCTCGACTCCTCGAGGCTCGGTGGCTGCCCTGACGGCCAGGAACATACCCAGATCAAAGGCTTATGGGTACGTCCACTTGGTCGTCATGAGGCTGTAACCACCCGTGCGCCAGGACATCGAAAGTAACTGGCGGGTAGCCGGAACCTCCGAAGAGCGTTCAGGTCCCGAAAGGTAAGGGCGCTCTTGAGGCTTGAATCCGCTCGGATGAGCGATCATCGATATATTTGCGTTCAAGTCTTGAACGCACAAAGGGTGGCACCCAGTGCCACCCTTTGAAAGTCTTACCCGTGATTTTCGCGCTCATCTGAGCGCAACCCCACCCATGCGTGGCGTATGTCACGCCGCCGATGGCACGTTTTGCCGGCGCTTTCTCAGCCCCCGGACGTGTCGAGTTCGGCTTCCTCGCCCACGCCCGCGCAGTCGTAGGGATCCTTCAACCAGCCCTCGGGCAGGACAACCCGGTTGTTTCCGGACGTACGGCCCCGCGGGCCGTCCGCACTCTCGGGCCACGCCTGGTCCAGGTCCAGCTCGCTCAGATGAGCGTCCAGCTCGGCCAGGGAGGAGGTGATGGCCAGTTTCTTGCGCATCTCCGAACCCACCGAGAAACCCTTGAGGTACCAGGCCACGTGCTTACGGAAGTCGATCACCCCGCGCGCCTCGTCACCGATCCACCCGCCCAGCAGTTCGGCGTGCCGGTGCATGGTCGCCGCGACCTCGCGCAGCGTCGGCTTGTGGAAGTCCTCGGGGCGGCCCTCGAAGGCCGCCACCAGGTCGTTGAACAGCCACGGCCGCCCCAGGCAGCCGCGCCCCACGACCACGCCGTCACAGCCGGTCTCGCGGACCATGCGCAGCGCGTCCTCGGCGCACCAGATGTCGCCGTTGCCGAGCACCGGGATCTCCGGCACGTGCTCCTTGAGCCGCGCGATGGCGTCCCAGTCGGCCGTGCCGCCGTAGTGCTGGGCGGTGGTGCGCCCGTGCAGCGCGATGGCGGTGACGCCCTCCTCGACGGCGATCCGGCCGGCGTCGAGGTAGGTGAGGTGGTCGTCGTTGATGCCCTTGCGCATCTTCATCGTCACCGGGAGGTCGCCGGCCCCGGCGACGGCCTCGCGAAGGATCGCGCGCAGCAGGTTCCGCTTGTACGGGAGGGCCGAGCCGCCGCCCTTGCGCGTGACCTTGGGGACCGGGCAGCCGAAGTTGAGGTCGATGTGGTCGGCGCGGTCCTCCTCGACGATCATCCGGACCGCCTTGCCGACCGTCACGGGGTCGACTCCGTACAGCTGGATCGAGCGGGGCTTCTCGGCCTCGTCGAAGTGGATCAGCTGCATGGTCTTCTCGTTGCGCTCGACCAGGGCGCGGGTCGTGATCATCTCGCTCACGAACAGCCCCTTGCCGCCCGAGAACTCGCGGCACAGGGTACGGAACGGGGCATTGGTGATGCCGGCCATGGGCGCGAGCACCACCGGGGGCTGCACGGTGTGCGGGCCGATCGCGAGCGGCGGAGGAAGCGTGGTCATTCCACCATTGTGGCTCAGTCGCGCCTCACCGCACATTTCTTTAGTTAGCCGTACTATCGGCTACATGCACGACTTGAGCCGGCGGCGGCGCATGCTCGTACTGGCGATCTGCTGCATGAGCCTGCTCCTCGTCAGCCTCGACAACACCGTCCTGAACGTCGCCCTCCCGGCGATGCGCCGCGACTTGAACGCCTCCGTCGCCGGAATGCAGTGGACGATCGACGCGTACACGCTGGTCCTGGCCTCGCTGCTGATACTGGCGGGCTCCACGGCGGACCGGATCGGCCGCCGCAAGGTCTTCAGCGTGGGCCTCGTCCTCTTCACGGCCGGCTCGCTGCTGTGCTCGCTCGCGCCCAGCCTGGGATGGCTGGTCACCTTCCGGATGATCCAGGCGGTGGGCGGATCCATGCTCAACCCCGTCGCCATGTCGCTCATCACCAACACCTTCACCGACCCCCGCGAGCGCGCCCGCGCCATCGGCGTGTGGGGCGCGGTGGTCGGCGTCTCCATGGCCGCCGGCCCGCTGATCGGCGGGCTGCTGGTGGACTCGGTCGGCTGGCGGTCCATCTTCTGGGTCAACCTTCCCGTCGGCCTCGCCGCCCTCGTGCTGACCCTGCGCTACGTCCCCGAGTCGCGGGCCGACCGCCCCCGCCGGCCGGATCCGGTCGGGCAGCTGCTGGTCATGGCGGTGCTCGGTTCGGTGACGTACGGGATCATCGAGGCCCCGGCGGCCGGCTGGCACTCCCCGCTGATCCTGGGCTGCGCGGCTGTCGCCGTGGCCTCCCTGGCCGGGCTGCTGGTGTACGAGCCGCGGCGGGCGCAGCCGCTGATCGACCCGCGGTTCTTCCGCAGCGCCCCCTTCAGCGGGGCGACGGTGATCGCGGTGGGCGCCTTCGCCGCACTGTCCGGCTTCCTCTTCCTGAACACCCTGTACCTCCAGGACGTACGGGGGCTGGACGCCCTGGACGCCGGGCTCTACATGCTGCCGATGGCGGCGCTGACCGGCCTGTGCGCCCCGCTGTCGGGGCGGCTGGTGGGCAGCCGGGGGCCGCGGCTGCCGCTGGTGGTCGCGGGGGTGGCCTTGGGAGCGAGCGGGCTGCTGTTCGCGGCGTTCTCGGCGGAGGCCTCCACGCCGCTGATGTTCGCCGGGTACGTGCTCTTCGGCCTGGGCTTCGGGATGGTCAACGCCCCGATCACCAACACCGCGGTCTCCGGGATGCCCCGCGCCCAGGCGGGGGTCGCGGCGGCCATCGCCTCCACCAGCCGGCAGACCGGCGGGATGCTGGGCGTCGCGGTGATCGGCGCGGTCCTGGCGGCCGGGACGGCGGGCGGCGGCGACTTCGTGGCGGCGACCCGGCCCGCCTGGTGGATCATCACCGGGTGCGGGCTGCTCGTCCTGGTCGTGGGCTTCGCCACCAGCGGCCGGTGGGCGCACGGGACGGCCCTGCGCACGGCCGCCGCCCTGGAGCCGGAGCCGGTGCTCAGCCCCGCGTCGGCCGGCGCTCCCCCGCGCGTTTGACGATCCGGTCCCCGACGCGGAAGGCCGCCCAGGTGCGGCCGTCCACCAGGTACGAGGTCTCGGCGCCGGTCTCGTCGCGTACGTGGAGCCACAGATCGCTGCGGCTGCCGACGGTGAGCGGAACGCTCCTCGTGCCCCGGGCGACGACCACGCCCTCGTAGGTCTCGGCCGACTCGCGCCGGGCCGTCGCGGCCACGGCCGAGGCCAGCGCCAGGACGATCCACGCGCAGAGCACCCAGAACAGGATCCACACGGCTCCCACCCCCCGGGGTCGATTCTCCGGCCGCGGGGCCGGGAGCGGTATCCCCCTGACGGGGCGTCCCGGCTGTTCCTGCTTCTTTCCTGGCGGCTATTCCTGGCAGTCGAAGTCGTCGGCGTGCGTGTCGATGCGGGCCAGGAGTCCGCGCAGTACGCCCTGCTCCTGGTCGGAGAGCCCGGAGAACAGGCCGAGTTCGACCGCGTCCAGCGCCGCGTTGGTCTTGCCGAGGACGGCGGACCCGGCGTCGGTGATGGCCACGTTGTGGCGGCGGCGGTCGGCGGGGTCCCGGCGGCGGTCGGCCAGGCCGTCGCGCTCGAGGTCGTTGAGGATCCCGACGAGCACGCTCGGGTCCACCTCCAGCCGCTCGGCGAGCGCCCGCTGGCTGATGGGGCCGCCTTCCAGGTGCATGAGCGTCATCGCGTGGCGCGGGGTGAGCCCGGCCGCGCTGAGCGCCTTCCTCATCCGGGTCTGCGTGACCGCGCCGTGCCAGGCCAGCAGCAGGCCCAGCCGCTGCGGCGGGTGCGAGGAGTCCTGAGGCGCCGTCATGCACACATCGTAACAACCGTGGAATGATTGCGATCAGACAATCGTTGATGGTATTCAATGATTTCAAGCCATCGACTGTTGGAGCTCCTCATGTTCATTGCCCATGCCGTCGTCGCCGGCCTGCTCGCCCTGACCCTCGCCGCGTCCGCGACCTTCACGCTCCAGCGCAACGAAGCGATCGTGGCGAGCATGCGGAAGGTGGACGTGCCCGACTCCTGGCTGCCGCGCCTGGGCGCCCTCAAGGCCGCGGGGGCCGTCGGCCTGGTCGCGGGCCTGTGGCTGGCTCCACTGGGCACGGCCGCCGCCGTCGGGGTGACCCTCTACTTCATCGGCGCGATCGTCACCCACCTGCGCGCCAAGAACTTCGAACTCGCCCCGGCGGCCACCCTCGCCCTGATGGCGGCGGCAGCCCTGGCCCTGCGCCTGGCGGCGTAGCGCCGCGCGGGGACGCCCCTTCACTGGACAGATAGTCTGCGCAGAGATAATCTCTGCACAGATCTTCTAGTGAAGGGGCCCCTCATGTGGGTTTACGAGCACAGCCTGGAAACCACCGCCGCGCCCGAGGCGATCTGGCACCTGTGGACCGATGTCGAGAACTGGGGCACCTGGAACGCCGACATCGAGAAGATCGAGCTCCGCGGCCCGTTCGCGGCCGGCAGCGAGATCACGATGACCCCGGCCGGCCAGGACCCGGTGGAGCTGCGCATCGCCGAGGTGGCCGAGGGCGAGTCGTTCGTCGACGAGGCACGCTTCGACGGCCTGGTGCTGCGCACGGCGCACCGGATCGAGCGGCTCGACGGGACCGCCGCGGCGGCCGTCCGGGTCGTGTACCGGATGGAGATCACCGGCGCCGGAGCCGAGGAGATGGGCCCGCGGATCGGCCCCGCGATCACCGCCGACTGGCCCGAGACCATGGCCGCGCTGGTCCGGGGAGCGCAGGGCTGATGGCCCTGGCGCCCGGAGAGAGTCCCGGATTCCTGCTCTGGCACGCCACGCTGCGCTGGCAGCGCGACATCGCCGCAGCCCTGGCGCCGCTGGGCCTCACCCACGTGCAGTTCGTGCTCCTCGCCTGCACCTGGTGGCTCAACGGCCAGGGCGAGCACCCCAATCAGCAGGCCCTGGCCCGCCAGGCCGGCACCGACGTGAAGATGACCTCCCAGGTGGTGCGGACCCTGGAGGACAAGGGGCTCGTCGCCCGCGAGGTCGACCCGGCCGACACCCGCGCCAAGCGGCTGCGCGTCACCGGAGCCGGCGCCGAACTGGCCCCGCGCGCCGTCGCGGCCGTCGAGGGCGTCGACGCGCGGTTCTTCGGGCCGGTGCCCGTCGACGAGGCGGTGGCCCTGCTCGGCCGCCTGGCCCATCCCGAGGACTGACCCCGGCCGCCCCTCTCACGCTGACGAGTGACAGATATTGAAATCTGTCACTCGTCATGCCATTCTCTTCCCATGACGACGCACGAGAGCACCTACGCCACCACCCGCCGCCTCGGCTCCACCGGCCCCTCCGTCTTTCCGCTCGGGCTGGGCTGCATGGGCATGTCCGCGCTGTACGGCGAGGCCGACCGGGCCGAGTCCCTCGCCACCATCCATGCCGCCCTGGACGCCGGGCTCACGCTTCTGGACACCGGCGACTTCTACGGCATGGGCCACAACGAACTACTGATCAACGAGGCGCTGCGCACCGCGCCCGCGGCGGCCCGGGACAAGGCGCTGACCAGCGTGAAGTTCGGCGCGCTGCGGACGGTCGAGGGCGGCTTCACCGGGTATGACGGCCGGCCCGAGGCCGTCAGGAACTTCCTCGCCTACTCGCTCCAGCGCCTCGGCCGGGACCACATCGACATCTACCGGATCGCCCGCGTCGACCCGGACGTGCCGATCGAGGAGACCGTCGGCGCCATCGCCGAGGCCGTCCAGGCCGGGCACGTCCGCCACATCGGCCTCTCCGAGGTCGGCGCGGACACCCTGCGCCGGGCCGCCGCGGTGGCGCCGATCGCGGACCTCCAGATCGAGTACTCGCTGATCTCGCGCGGCATCGAGGCGGACATCCTGCCGACCGCCCGTGAGCTCGGCATAGGCATCACGGCGTACGGGGTGCTTTCCCGCGGCCTGATCAGCGGCCACTTCACCCGCGAGCGGACGCTGGCCCCGGGGGACTTCCGCGGCATGAGCCCGCGCTTCCAGGGCGACAATCTGCACCGGAACCTCGACCTGGTCGACGCGCTGCGCAAGGTCGCCGAGAACAAGGGCGTGAGCGTCGCGCAGACCGCCATCGCCTGGGTGCTCTCCCGCGGCGAGGACATCGTGCCGCTGATCGGCGCCCGCCGCCGCGACCGGCTCACCGAGGCGCTGGGCGCCCTGGACACGGAGCTGACCGCCGCCGACCTCGCCGCCATCGAGGCGGCGATACCGGCCGGGGCGGCAGCCGGCGATCGGTACCCGGCGGCGCAGATGGCCCACCTCGACAGCGAGCGCTGAGCTGGCGGTACGGTCATCTCATGCCCCCCGCTGCTGGCGAACCCCTGACACCCGAGCGCATCCTCGAGACCACCGAGGAGGTGCTGCGCCGCTTCGGCCCCACCAAGGCGACCGTGGTGGACGTGGCGCGCGCCCTGGGCGTCAGTCACGGCAGCGTGTACCGGCACTTCCCGTCGAAGGCGGCGCTGCGCGAGGCCGTCACGGACCGCTGGCTCGCCAAGAGCGTCGTCATGCTGGAGGAGATCGCCTCGGCTCCCACCGGGACGGCCCCCTCCAAGCTGGAGGCGTGGCTGGAGGCGCTCTTCGACGCCAAGCGGCGCAAGGCGGGTGCCGACCCGGAGCTGTTCGCGACGTACACCGTGCTGCTCGCCGAGAACAGCGGTGTGGTGGACCGCCACCTGACCGAGCTGATCGACCAGTTGGCCCGGATCATCGCCGAGGGGGTCGCCGCCGGCTCGATCAGCGCGTCCGACGTGCCGTTGGCCGCCCGGGCGGTCTTCGATGCCACCGGCCGATTCCACGACCCGCAGTACGCGGCCGACTGGTCCTCGCCCACCATCCACACGGAGTTCGAGGCGGTCACCACCCTGGTGATCCGGGGCCTGCGCGCCTGAACCGCCCCCGTCCGGAACCATTCAGTCCGGACGGCTTGGCGAGCATTTGACCCGCCCGGCTTGTTCCTGCCGTCAGCATGTCCTTACGGTCCCCCTACCGCACTCATCAGGCATGTTCCAGGGGGAACCTTGTCCGTCCAAGACGCACCACTCGCCCGACCCGCACCTCCCGCCCGCTCCGGCGCCGCCACGGCCCTCGGCTGGATCCTGACCATCGGCCTCAACGTGGTCGCGCCGATCATCACGTACAACACGCTCGTCGACGACCACGGCTGGAGCGAGTTCTCGGCGCTGCTCCTCAGCAGCGCCTGGCCGGTGCTCGACAGTGCCGTCAGCGTGGCCTGGCGGCGCAAGCTCGACGAATTCGCCATCGTGACCCTGGTGTTCCTGGTGATCACGGCCGTGGTCTCGCTCGTCGGCGCGCACTCGGCCCGCGCCCTGCTCATCAAGGACTCCGGCGTGACCGGGCTGTTCGGGCTGCTGTGCCTGGCCACCCTGCTCGCGCCGCGGCCGCTGATGTTCTACTTCGGCCGCAAGTTCGCCACCGACGGCACTGCGCGGAGCACCGCCTGGTGGAACGGCCTGTGGCAGTACGAAGGCTTCCGGACGACCCTGACCCGTATGACGCTGGTGTGGGGCGTCGCGTACGTCACGGAAGCCCTCGTCCGCATCGCCCTGGCCTACACGCTGAACACCAAGACCATGGTGACGCTCAGCCCGATCATGATCTACGGCGTGCTCGGCGCGCTCGGCCTGTGGACCGCCCTGTACGGAAGGCGTTCCCAGGCCGAGGGTGAACGCCGCGCCGCCCAGGCCGGGTCCGAAGCCGCGGCTGCGACTGCCGCCGCCTGATCCGGACCGCCCCACGAAAAGACCGGTGGCCCGGTGCGCAGTGCGCAC
>NZ_JBHWVM010000121.1:0-20191 GCF_042736805.1 Streptomyces sp. NPDC060031 | reverse complement strand
CGAAAGCGCGCGACGCGAACCACGTCGCCGCACACTGGAAAGAGGCACTGAACCAGTTCTCACTCTTCTTCGAGGACCGGCTCAGCATCCAATGACACCAGGCGACTTACACAAGATCGCTGACACGCCCCGGCCGTATTGCAGGAGGTCGGTGAAGACTGGGAGCCGTGCGTGTAGGCGAGCTGCTCCCTGGCCGTGGCTCTCGGGACTGGTGGTCGTGGCGCGGTTCCGCTGTACGGCGGGGCCATTGACGCGTCGGGCGGGTACGTGCGGGGTGGCTGTTCCCCGCTCACTGGGAGGTGCCGAGTGGGTCCGTCGGCGGTGGCCGGCCGGCCCTGCCCGCTGGGTTCCGGGCCGTGGCTGCTCCTGTCCAGCGGCCCGGCAGCGTCGCGGTCCGAATAGGGTCGTGTCCGGTCCGTGCCGGCATGGGTGTGCGGGTCAGGCCCGGTGTCCAGGACGCTGTCGAGTCCGGGGAATGGGCCTTGATCTCTCGGGCCGCGCAAGCGCGCCCTCAGTCTCATGCGCCGAGGTGTCCGGGACGCCTCCCCTCCGAGGGTGATGGAACGTGATTTCGCTCTGGGGCAGGGGCGGGGCCGCGCTCGGTCTCGCTGGTGGTGAGGTGGTTGTGACGGTCTTGCCTCCGCGGTGGAAGTGGATGTTGGGTTGTCGGTTGTCCGGCAGCCATCCGAAGCCGCCCGGTGTGGAGGGTGCCGGAGGGCAGGTGTGGTGCGCGGCCGGACGCTTCGACGGTGATCATGCCGGGGCTGGCGGCGATCTGGAATGCGGTGGCGCCGCCGGCGTGGTGGCGCGCGTCTGCGCTGATTCGGGCGCCGATGTCCATATCGGCGGCAGTGCCGTTCGGCTGCCGGATGAAGCTTCCCTCCAGGGTGCGCCCGACATGGAGCTGAGGCCAGTCGGCCTGGCCGTCGCGTTCAGGGCTTAGCGCAGGTCAGCACTAGCTGCTCGCTCCGAGCGCTCATGTTCTGGGCCGGGACGTGGAGGGTGACGAACACGCTCACCGATGAGACGTTTGCCATTCCCGAGACGTCGACCACCTTGAACAGGGAATGGCTCGTGGTGCCGGGGGTGAAGGTGACCGAGCCGGAGGAGTGCGGGTCGGCGCTGGACGCGTACGTCCAGTAGTAGTCGACCTTGCCCTGTCCGGTGGCCGTGATGCTGCCGTCGAATTCCGCCTTGTTCGACTTGGTGCAGTCGACGACGGTCCCGGGCTTGGTGAGTGTCTTCACCTCCACATTGGTGACCTTAACGTCCTGCTTGCCGCTGCCCGGGTCTTCTCGGGGGGTGGTGCATCCGACGCGCTTGTTCTGGTTCCCGCCATGGCTCTTGTAGCTGACGTTGTACTTCCCGTACCGCACGTTCTGTCGGTCGAGGTCGCCCTGACCATCCACTGTGGTCCTGAAGGAGAACTTCGGTCCTTCCACCCGCACCGACTGATTTGCCGGGAATCCGCTGAGGCGGAGGTCGTAGCCGCGGTCCCCGGCCGGCTCGCCGGTGCCGTCTGGAACCAGCTCGCAGGAGGGGCCCGCCGGGGCGGCCGCCGCCGTGCGGCCCTGGGCCGCGAAGGCGGGGGTGAGGGCGACGGAGGAGACGAGGAGCGGTGCTGCGAGAAGCGTCAGAAGTCGATGCCCGTTCAACTTCCGGTTCATCGTGCTGCCCTTCATGAGAGGAAGCCCCCCGATGTCGGACCACCAGGATATCGGTGAGGGAGTGCCGGGGCGCGGCGTACGGCCAGTCGACCAGGCTGTAGAAGAATATTCGGGCGGCCGACGGTCAGCGGCGCGAGCGCGGCGAAGGCGATGAGCCAACAACTTGGTGCGCGATTGTCTCGGGTAACGCGTTCGGGCGGAGCGGGGCTATCGGGCGTGCTGGGTAAGGCCGAACAGAGCGCCGGTGGGATCGCGCAAGACCACGTCTCCGTTGGGGTCCTGCCGCACTTCGGTCGCACCGAGCTGTCGGGCCCGTTCGGCGTCGGCATGGGGTCTGTTGCTGGCGAAACTGACCAGCCAGAGTGATCGCTGCGCCGTCGGTTTCGCTGGCGGCGCGCTGGTGGTGGCGATGGAGTTGTCCGGCAACCGGAACTCGGTATGCCGGGGGCTGGAGTTCCAGTGCAGTGCTGGTCGGTAGAAGGCGGCGGCATGCGCGCAGTGGTCGGTGAGAAGGCTGATGCCGGCGAAGGTACCCGGTTCATGGCTCAGTTCCATGCCGGCATGGGTGCCGGGCTGCCAGAGCGACAGTGGTGCGCCGACGGGGTCGAGCGTGACGGCGGCGTGGCCGAGCGTCCCGACCCGGGTGGGTGGCACGATGATCTGAGCGCCCAGGTTCGTGAAGCGGGTGGCGGTGGCTCGGATGTCCTGCACGGTGACGTTGGTCGTCCAGTAGGGTGCGCCGGCGTCCTCGGCTGGCCCCAGGGCGGCGACGAGATGTCCGCGCAGCGTGCAGAGCCGGTAGCCGTTGGAGTCCGGTTGGGCGACGGTCCAGCCGAACAGCGCGGTGTAGAACGCCGTCGTCGTCTCCATGTCGGGGGTGCCGAGGTCGATCCAGCTCACGGTGTTCTCGGGGTGCTGCGTGATGTTCATCGAGATGACTTTCCGTTGAGGCCGCCTCGCCCCGGCCGTGGAGCGAGGCGGTGTTCAGAGCTGACTCGGCGGCGACGTGCGGTCGTGGCAACCTGCGGTGTCAGGTGTAGTAGGGCGAGTTCAGGTCGATACTGGCGTCTTTGACGATGTCGCCGTCGAACAGTCGTGTCGTTGCCGGGGCTCCGGCCCGGCGGGCTTCTTCGGCGAAGGGGCCCTGAGCGAAGGCCAGGGCGTTCTCGGTGCTGTCGAACTCGTAGAAGCCACCGACGGTGTGCGTTCCGATGCCGGACAGCCACGTCTTGCGGATCAGGCCCGGTGCGGTCTTCAGCGCCGCGTTGACCTGGTGCCAGTCGAACTGCTCGAACGGCACTGCCACCTGGATCTCGGTGTAGAGAAATGTCTTGCCCATCACGGACCTCCGGGTTCGGGGGGCTGTCCAGCCCACCGCTTCTAGTACGTGCGTCCTAGTAGGGTGAGCATGGAGTAGGATGGCCGTACTAGTCAAGGGGGTCGCGATGGCCGCGGACACAAAGTCCCGCATGATCAGCGCAGCAATCGGACTACTGCAGCGCCACGGCCTGGCCGCGATGTCCTTCACCGACGTCCTGGCCGAGAGCGGTGCCGCGCGGGGAGCGATCTATCACCATTTCCCAGGCGGTAAACAGCAACTCGCGCTCGAAGCCGCCCGCCGCAACGCAGAAGACGTCCGCAGTCACCTGCACGAACTGCCGGCCCGCACGCCACGCGAAGTCGTGGAGGCGTTCCTTGGCAACGTCCGCCCCGTGGTGCAGGCGTCCGCCGGGGGCGGCGGCTGCGCAATCGCGGCGGTCACCGTCGACGGCGGTGCGGCCATTGCCGACCAGAGCAGCCTGCGCACCGTCGCAGCCGAAGCGTTCACCGGATGGGTCGGCGAGCTCACCGGAAAACTCACCCACGCCGGAATGAGCTCGTCCCAGGCCGCTGATCTGGCCACCCTCATGATCGTCACACTCGAAGGCGCCCACATCCTGTGTCGCGCTGCAGGCAGCATCGCCCCTTTCGACCAAGCCGCTGCGGCCCTGCTCTCCGCCCTCCCGAGCGCGGGGTGACCCACCGGACCACAACCACGTGGCGCGCTGACACGATCAGGCTTCTGCCATGGCATGAACAGGGCCGCGCGGGCTGGGTGTTGCCGTGACGCAATACCTTGGCCGTCGGTCTTGTCCCATCGTGTCTTCACCGGCCTCCAGCGCCGTCGACTCGGTTCGCTGATCGCAGAGTTGGCCGAAGCGTGGATGGCTGCCGAGGAGGGTCGAGGGTCGACTGCACGGGCGTCGAGGCCGCAGCCGGTTGCGTGCGGCCGGTGCGGGACCCGCTCCCCAGCTGGTGTTCACCGACCGGGTCATCGCCACGCTGGTCGTCCTGCGATTCCAGCTCCCGCACGCGGCTCTGGCCCTGCTCTAGGGAGTGGAGCGCTCCACGATCACCCGGGCTGTCCACGAAATCGTCCCCTTCCGGCAGCTCGGGGCTTCGCCATCCCCGGCCATGGTGACCTGCGGCTTCGCGCTCTCGCGGACGTCTTCGCCTATGCGGCGGCCGAGGATGTCGAGCTGCGGCTCGACGGGACGGAGGTCCGGGTTCGACGACCCCGGGCGAACAAGTCAGGCGGTCGCGCCTTCGTCTCGGGCAAGATGCGGCAGAACACCAAGAAGGCCACCGTCGTCACTGGCGGGTAGGGCCGCACCCTGTGGACCGGGGCCTTCCGGCCCGGCCGAAATGCACGATCAGACACCCGTGAAGACCGAAAGAGTCTGCGACCACAGCCCGAATTTCCTCACTGCGGCTCGTCGCCTCAGTTTGTTTACGGAGTGAACAAACTGAGCAATGTGGGGAGCGGAAAGCAGAAGGGCTCACCGGCTCACCGATCGCTGGGTCCTTGCGTGCGGGGTGGGTCAGTGGGACGAGACGAAGCCAGCTGATTGGTAGAGGTGGAACGGTGAGCCGGGGCGGTTCGGCGTCCAGCCGGTGGTGAGAGCGGTGCGGATGCTGTCGGTGACCTGGGCGGGCAGGATCGGGCTGCCTTGTGCTGCGAACCAATTGCTCGGGTGCGGCTGGTTGGTGGTGATCACCAGTGTGGTGCCGGGAGTCTCGGCGTGCTCGACCGCGTAGGCAAGAGGTGACCGGACCAGGCTCTGGTCGTAGGTCGGCCGTCCGCGGAGTCGCCACCGGTAGGTGGTGCCGTCCACGGTGATGAGCCGCGATCCCCTTTTGGCCAGCGCCATGTCCATATCCTCTTCCGTGTGACAGTAGTAAACAGCGGCTGATCGTGTCGTGCCGATTCCCCTCGGACGGTGTCAGGTTCTGCGCATCGGGATCACGTCCTGGCTTGCTGCTGGGATGATGGGTCGCGCGGCTTCGGGAGTGAGACGTACTGCGCGCGGGCCTCAAGGCGCTTGTCTGCCACCGGCGGCCCCGCTGCCGGCCCCCGCCGCCGGCCCGCCCGGGTCGACGCGCGAGTGTGCATGGGTGTTCTCGTGGCAGTGTTTGAGTGTCCGCCGATGGGGGCTGGTCGTGCCTGGTCGCGTGTTCCGTCGGTGTTGATCATGGCTGCCATGTGGTGACCAGTCTGCTGACGTGAGAGGCCCATGAGGTGGGCTGCCGCTGTCACCGCCTTGGCTGTTCCCGCTGAAGGCACAGCGCACGGCTGTCAGTTGTTCGGTGACTCGCAGGTGTCTCGCCACCGGAACGCTGGGGCTGGGCTGGCCGGAGAGCACTGGATGCCCGGAGGAAGCGGGGCGACTGTCGTAGCCGCAGGTGTGATTTTGACGCCGGGCGTTAGTGCCAGAAGAGTTGCTCGATGACGATCTGGGGGCCGGCGGTGCGGTGGGTGAAGGTGTAGCGGAGCCAGCCGTGGCCGTGGTCGAAGTACAGGATGTGCGCGCCGCGGGGATCGGTGGAGCGGACGGGCGCGATGCTGACCCTCGCCGTGTCGAGATGGTCGTCACGGTAGGGATGGCGAGAGGTCTTCAGCTCGGTGACGGCGTCGAGGGTTGATCCTGCTTCAGTGCCCCTCAGCAACGACTCTCCAGGATCTTTACCAACGTCGGGTCAGGCCAGCTCGACAAATTGGTGGACGCGAAAGGACGTCGAGCTATTGGGTTCGACGCTTGCCGAGTCCACCCGGTAGAGGCCGGCGCCGAGTTCGAGAGCGGTGCTGTCCGTGAGTGTCCCGACCTCGGTGCCGAAGTAGGCGGCATCGAACATCACGAGCTCGCCGGTGGTGCTCAGTACGGGTCCTTCCTCCCACTCGGCGGTGGGAAGCCCAGCCCGGATGACGTCGGCAACGCCATCCTCGCTCTGCGCGTAGCACCAGCGGACGAGGACTCGATACTCAGGAAGGTAGGCGGTGGAGAGAGGTTCGTCCCCGAGGACGAGTGCCTCGGCTCCGTCAGGCAGTGCGAGGACTCCAACGAATTCCATCACCTCGCAAGCCCGGTCGTAGTCGCCCTCCGTTCCCGACCAGTGCGGCAGCGCGGTGCGTGGAACCACGATGAACGGGCCGCCCTCCGTCTCCAGCCACGTCAAAGACACGCCGCCTCCACTTTCAGGATCTCAGTTCCGTCGCGACAGCGTATGTGGAGGGTCCGACAGGGCTCATGCCTGTGGTGGTCGAGGTACGCGGTGACGGGCCCAGGGCCGTGACCATCCCTTGCAATCCACTCACTGGGATGTTGCCACCAGGCCCGCCTCGTAGGCCAGGATCACTAGCTGCACCCGGTCGCGGGCATCGAGCTTGGCGAGCAGGCGGGTCAGGTAGGTCTTGGCGGTGGCGATGCTTATGCAGAGCTCGCCTGCGATCTCCGCATTGGACAGGCCCCTTCCGACGAGGGTCAGCACCTCGCGTTCCCGGGCGGTGATGCCGCCGAGCTCCGCCCGCCGCGGCGGTGCCGCTGCGGGTCGGGCGGTGAAGTCTTTGATCAGCCGACGTGTGACAGCTGGTGCGATCAGAGCGTCCCCGGCGGCAACGATCCGGATTGCGGAGAGGATGTCGTTCAGAGCCATGTCCTTGACGAGGAATCCGGACGCGCCGGCGTGCAGCGCCCCGTAGACGTAGTCGTCGTCGTCGAAGGTCGTCAGGACGACGACGCGTGCGGAGCCGGTGCCTTTCGTGATCAGCCGGGTGGCCTCGATGCCGTCCATGCCGGGCATCCGGAGGTCCATCACGACGACGTCGGGGGCGAGTTCCTCCGTCAGTCGTACCGCTTCTGCGCCATCTCCGGCCTCACCCACCACCTCCATGTCCGCGGTGTCGGTAATGACCATCTGCAGGGCGGCGCGGACCAGGGGCTGGTCGTCGGTGAGTACGACGCGGATGGTCATCTGGCTCTCGCCTTCTCTTCTGCCTCGGTCATTGCCGGTAGCGGCAATCTGACCGCTACCAGGAAGCCGCCCCCGGGGCGGGGCCCGGCCGTGAAATCGCCGTGCAGCAGGGCAGTCCGCTCGCGGATGCCGATCAGGCCGTATCCGGTGTCCGTGCTGGTGTCGCCGCCCTTCCCTCGGTCCGAGACCTCGACGGCGAGTTCGTCCGTGCGGTAGTCGACGCGCACGAGGCAGGAATCGGCCCCCGAGTGCCGTACTGCGTTGGTCACCGACTCCTGGACGATCCGGAACGCTGCGAGGTCGACGTCAGCGGGCAGGGGGCGGTGCTTGCCCTGCCAGCACACCTCCACGCGGACACCGGCGGCCGTGGCCGTCTCGGCGAGCCGTTCCACGTCCGCCAGGCCGGCGGCCGGCTGCAGGGATGTTGGTGCGGGCCCACGGTCTTGACCGGTGCCTTCCTGATTCTGGTCGGCCTGGCGCAGGGCGCCGAGCATCCGCCGCAGCCCGGACAGGGTCTCGCGCCCCGCCTTCTCCACGGTGAGCATCGCCTCCCGGGCCCTGTCCGGCTGGGTCTCGACGACCCGGGCCGCGGCGCCGGCCTGCAGGGCGATAATGCCGATGCTGTGGGCCACGGTGTCATGCATCTCGCGGGCGATGCGCAGCCGTTCGGCGGTGACAGCCTGCGCGGCGGCCCGTGCGTACAGCTCTTCGGCGTGGGCTCGGGCCTGACACACCGAGTTGCCGATGAGCCAGGCGATAACCACAGTCAGGGCCAGGAACGGCTCAGGGGCGATTCCTGAGTCGTCCCCCATGAGCAGCCGCATCATGAAATAGCAGGTGAGCACGCCGAGTGCCCCTGCGGCCGCCGTGAGCGAACTCCGTCGGGATCGGATGGCTGCGATGTAGCAGAGTGCCACATCCACTGCGAGAAACTGCAGCGGCGGGATCTCGTCCTGGCGCCAGGCCGCCGTCGAGGCGACCGTGCCGGCAATCACCAGTGCGTACGCCGGCGAAGGACTGCGCCGCAGCACCACACTGCCGGCCAGGACCAGCACGAAGGCGAGAGCGAGCAGAGCCCGGGCGCCGAGCGAATCGAGCCCGTCCCGGGGGAAGTTGAGCGAGTGCGTCGGCCCGGGCGGCGTTATGACGTACTCGACGATGGGCTGCACTGCTGCCGCCAACCACGTCAGCGCCGTCCACAGGCCCGGCGGTATGCGCTTGAGGAGAGGCAAAGACAGAGAGGCGGACATCTGGTGATCGTAACCGTGTGGCGTTGAGGGGCCATCGGCCCGTGGTCGTACAACCGGGGTTGACACTCGCGCCCGGCGCTTGTCAGCTCCAGCCCGACGACGGGCGGGGTCGCCCCCCGGCACCGTTGTCCCCGTGATCGAAGTCAACGAGCTCACGAAGCGATACGGCAGTACGACGGCCGTCAAAGATCTGACCTTCACCGTGCGACCCGGTCAGGTGACCGGGTTCCTCGGACCGAATGGTGCGGGCAAGAGCACTACGCTGCGGATGATCCTCGGCTTGCATGAGCCCACCAGCGGCCGCGTCACTGTCGGCGGCCGTTCCTTTCGCGATCGCCCCCGCGGCCTGCGCCATGTCGGCTCCCTTCTCGACGCGCACGATGTGCACGGCGGGCGCAGCGCGGTAGCACAGTTGTCCGCCCTGGCCCGCAGTAACCGCATCCCGCAGCGCCGGGTGGAGGAGGTGCTCCGGGAGGTCGGTCTCGCCGAGGTCGCCCGGCGCCGCATCAGCGGATTCTCGCTCGGCATGAAACAGCGGCTCGGCATCGCCTCCGCCCTGCTCGGCGACCCACCGGTACTGCTCTTCGACGAACCGCTCAACGGCCTCGACCCGGAAGGCGTGAGGTGGGTGCGTGACCTGTTCAGGCGACTTGCCGCCGAAGGCCGCACCGTGTTCGTCTCCAGCCATCTCATGTCCGAGATGGAGCACACCGCCGACCAGCTGATCGTCATCGGCCGCGGCGAGCTGATCGCGGCGGAAAGCCTCGCGGAGTTCTCCGCTCGTGGCACCCGGCAGAGCGTCACGGTGAGCACGCCCGCATCGGCCGTCCTGAGAGACCTGCTCGCGGCCGAGGGAGCGACTATCCACACGGCGGGCGACCTGCTTGCTGTGACCGGCGTGACCGCGGTCCGGATCGGTGAGATCGCCATGGAACACCGCATTCCGCTGCATCACCTCAGCGCCCGGTCCGCCTCCCTGGAAGAGGCGTTCATGGAGCTCACCGCCGACAGCGTGCAATACCTCGCAGGAGACCCCCAGTGACCACGACATACGCTGCCGTTGACGAACTCGGCGCCGACGAACCCCGCGCCCGATTTCACGACCTGGTGGCCGCCGAGTGGATCAAGCTTCGGTCGCTGCGCTCAACCTGGATCGCGTACGGGGCCACCGCACTGGCCGTCATCGCGTTCAACGCGGGCACCGCCTACGACACCTACAACTACTGGC
The DNA here is from genome assembly GCF_042736805.1 of Streptomyces sp. NPDC060031. Classification (NCBI taxonomy): domain Bacteria; kingdom Bacillati; phylum Actinomycetota; class Actinomycetes; order Kitasatosporales; family Streptomycetaceae; genus Streptomyces; species Streptomyces sp. NPDC060031. Next base: position 10,757 of record NZ_JBHWVM010000121.1, on the reverse strand, counting down.
CGGAGCGGAGCGCGGCGGACCCGGCCGACTTCGTCCGGGCCGGAATTCCGCTGCAGGAGGCGTTCACGGGGAACGCCGCCATGGTCATGATGCTCGCCCTCGGTGCCATCGGCGCCGTCGCGCTCATCGGCGAGTACAGCACGGGCACCATCCGTACGACGTTCGCGGCCGTTCCGGCCCGCCGTTCGGTGATGGCCGCCAAAACGGTGGTCGTCACGGCCGTCAGCACCGTCTTCGGCGCGATCGTCGCGGGGGCCTCATTCGGGCTGACGCAGGCAATCCTCGACGGCCGGGACGCAGGCATATCGATCAGCTACCCGGGCGCCCTGCGCGTCGTAGCGGCGTCCGCTCTTCTTGCGCCCGTGTGCGCGCTCGCCGGCATGGCGATCGGCTCCGTCATCAGGCACACCTCGGCCACCATGATCACCTCGGTGGTAGCCATCCTCGTACTGCCCATCGTCTTCACCGACGGCCGCCACTGGTCGGCGGTCGCCGGGCACGCCACGCTCTACCAGGCGTGGTTACAGCTCGTGGAGGTCGGCTCACCCCAGACCGACTTTCCGTGGACGACCGGCGGAGCCTGGACCGTCTATGCGGTGTGGGCGCTCACCACAGCCGTGCTCGCCGTCACCAGCGCACAACGGCGCGACCAGTGAGAGAACCGGTCAGCCAACTGCCCGGGTGGCAGAATGGCCACCCCCCACCTGGAAGCAGTTGGTAGTCGGCTCTGTTGTGTCGTCGTCGCCGTTACGCCGAGGCCGTCAGAATCAGCCTGACCGAGACGCGTGCTCCGACCGCCCCGCCTACCGGGCCTGCCGCACGAAACTGGTACGGCATGGGACCGGGTCTGTCCTGCTCGATCGCTTTCGGTGGGGTTCGGTGTGGTGAGTCACCGGTGAATCGGCTCGCTGGGTGGTGAGTGGATTGGTGACTCGCCGGTGTGCAGGGACCGGGAAGTGGTGATCGGATCGGTGAGTCACCAGGGTGCAGGGGCGGGCTCGGAGAGTGATGACATTTGCTGCCGGGGCTCGACCCGCTTCCCGCCTGGCGTGTACTTCCGCTGGAGCCGACCCAGATGGCGTCGTCGGAGCGGCATATGCGGACAGTTCCGACGTGAATGGGCGAATTTCAGTCAGTTGTGAGTTCAGTTCGTGCACCTCGCAGGGCCTTGCGATTCTGCGTCGGTTACTCTGGGTGATCGCTTGGTCGGATCATGGTCGGGGGGAAGAATGAGTGAACATGCCCAGTTGGTCGTGTAGCTGCTGCCGCAGCCGCCGCGCTCGTTACGGAGATGGTGAAGGACAGTTGGTCGTCCATGCGGGCGGCTGCGGCTCGGTTCTTCGGGCATGCCGGCGAGCTGGAAGCGGAGCGCCAACTCGCTCGTCTCGACGCGGACCAAGCACAGGCGGAAACACTCGACGGTGCGCTGCTTGAGGAACGGTGGCAGCGCCGCTTCATGACGCTGAGGAGGACTTCCCTGAAGCCGCCTGCGATCTCACCGTGCTCGCCGGCCGACGTGAGAACGCCGAGAAGGCCGGCGTCAACCAGAGTGCGACGGGCAACACGGGACCGGTCATCCAGGTCTGTAGGGACAACTTCGGCGGTCTGAATGCAGAAGGGCGACGCTGACCGATGCCCGACGAGCCTTCACCGCGGCTTCCGCGGTAGACCTCCAGGGACAACATCGGGCCGACGGTCCAAGTGGGCGGCAACAACCAGAGCCCCATCACGGTCACCCACCGGTTGTCTTTGCCCTGCTAGGTCCTATTAGTGCCGCATCAGGCAACGTTCGCCCTGTTGGTGTGGTGGCAACTTCGACTCTTATCCTGTGCCGCATGGGTGACATGCAGATGGAGCGCTACCGCCATGAGACTGTGGAGCTGACGGTGGGGGAACTGCGCGAAGCGCTCATGGGTTGCCTGCCGAGGCTCCGGTACGGATCGATGTGCCGTTGAGTCCAAGATCGGATGAGATGCGTGACTCGGTCGACTCGGGGGGCCACCACTTCGTGGTGAGCGGAGTCGTATTGCATGACGTCGACTACCTCAGGCAGGGAGAAGTGGTCCTGCAAGCAGATTTTTCCTCTGAGTGGTACGTCCGTCCGGGTTGGCGTCGGACGTTTTGGATGATCAGCTGATCAGTCAGCTGGTTGACCGGGCCAAGGCCGACGGGATCAAGCTGACGGGCCAGGGGGTCTGCTACAGCAGTTGACGAAGCGGATTCTCGAGTCGGCTCTGGAAGGCGAGATCACCGACCACCTCGGGCACGAAAAGCATGAGAGGGCCGGCTCGGGCAACACCCGCAACGGGACCCGGAAAAAGAAGATGCACCATGGATCCCCGCATACCCCGCTTGCGCCGCAAGCTGGCCGCGATCCCGTTCCAACCACTGCGCAGCCACTCCTTCGGGGAAGAGCAACACGAGTTTCGCCTTGGTCCGAAGCTGGCGGAAGCACGCGTCGCTGCGTTTGAGGCCGAGCACGACATCGCCCTGCCTGATGCCTATCGGCAGTTCCTCACGCAAATCGGCGGCTCAGGCGCGGCGCCGTTTTACGGCCTCATGCCGCTGGAGCGGTGTTCCCTGCTGGTCATGAATCCGCGCGGGGAACCAGGGGCACCCCGCGGCTTCAACGGCACAGGATCCCGGACCCACGAACGCGACCTCTTCCTCCACGTCATCGAAATGGGCTGCACCGACGTATGCGTCATCGCGGTGACCGGTCCCCTCACCGGCCGCGTCCTAATCGGCAACGGCGACGGGTTTTGGGGCCCCAACGTCTCCTCCGCCACCGACTTCCTCGACTGGTACGAACGTTGGCTCAACCACATGAGCGCCGGACGCGACAACCGGGCCCTGGAACTCACCTCACCCCGGCTTCGTGCCCATCCAGACCGCTATCGCATGGCCCCGAAGATCTGACTCTCCGTAACCACTCCACGGAAAGTGAGCCAGAACCCGAGAAGCGACAGCACCCAGTTCGGAACGCTCGATGACTGCTGCTCGTCGCAAAGCTGTCGGGCCGAGTCAGACCTGTCCTGACGGTGGGCATCGGTCGCCCCAGTCCCTCCGGCCAGCGGCGACGGCGACGTCTCCGAAGGACGCGGCGAGCGCACGTGCGATCAGTTCGGGCAGTTTCGTCTGCCCGTCGTCCTCGGCCCAGCGCGTCAGCGCCGTGTGCATCGCGGCCAGGCAGGCGCTGGTCGCCGCCCGGGCGCGGAACGCGGCGTCGGGATCGGTCATGTCATCCCCGAGGGCGTCGACGATGGCCTGTTGTAGCGCGTACTGGCTGTCCAGGTGGCGCGCCCGCAGCGCGGGCGTGGAGACCATGAGCCGAAGACAGTCCAGCAGGAACCGTTGGTTCGCCGCCGGTTCGTCCCCGTCGCCACCGGTCAACGCCGCAGCCGCGTCGACGAGTGCGCCGCCGACGCGGCGCACCAGGGGATCCGTTGCGCACGACGCGGCGACCCGCTCGGCGATGAGCCGGGCAGGCTGCTCGACGAGGACAAGGTCTTCCTTGGTGGGGAAGTGCCTGTACACGGTCATCGCCGAGACGCCGGCAGCCTCGGCGACGTCGGCCACCGTCACCGCGTCGTAACCGCGGCTGGTGAACAACCGCACCGCGTGCGCCTGGATCATGCGCCGTGTCTCGGATCGCTGTTGTTCCCGCAGGGTCGGTCTCTGCTCCATCATGTGATAGACACTACCTTAACGTTAGTGACTAACATGAAAGCGGGGGTGGGCGGCGTGAGCGATCAGGCCGGCAGGACGGCTTTGGTGACGGGCGCGTCACGGGGCATCGGGCAGGCGATCGCAGCCCGGCTCGCGGCCGAAGGAGCCATGGTCATCGTGCACTTCGGCAGGGACAAGAGCGGGGCGGCGGCGACGGTCGAGGGGATAGAGCGCGCCGGTGGGACCGCTCTCGCCGTCCGGGCCGAGTTAGGTGTGGACGGCGATGTGGAGAGGCTCTTCGCCGGTGTCGAGGCCGGCTTGGCCGGTCGGCCGCTCGACATCCTCGTCAACAACGCCGCCGCTGCCCCGGCTGGCCCGCTCGGCGCGACGACCCGGGCGGAGTTCGACCACCTGTTCGCGGTGAATGTGCGAGCGCCGTACTTCATCATCGAGCACGCGCTGCCCTTGCTGCGCGACGGCGGCCGGATCATCACGATCTCTTCGGTGGCGACCCGGATGGCCAACCCGGCCCAGACGTCCTTCGCGATGACGAAGGCCGCGGTCGAGACGATGAGCAGGACCCTGGCCAACCAATTCGGGGCCCGAGGGATCACGGTGAACGCGGTCGCTCCCGGAGCAACCAGGACGCCGACCAACGGAGTCGTTTTCGACGTGCCGGGCCTCGCCGAACAGATCGCCGGCATGGCAGCGCTCGACCGGCTGGGCGAGCCCTGCGATGTCGCCGACGTGGTCGCCTTCCTCGCCTCCGACGCTGCCCGCTGGATCACCGGCCAGGTCATTGACGCGAGCGGTGGCCTGTTCCTCGGCCCACGCGTCTGACCGGCGAGGGCAACCCACCGGCCTCATCGAACCGGCGCTCCCACTCAGCGCTGTCCAAACCTGTAAACAATTCGACACATCCGTGGACGGCAGCCGCCTCCCAAGCTGATGAACAAGCGTTGTCCTTCTCCGTGTACAGAGCCACCGCCGTGGACCTCGTTTCCCGGTCCTGGCCGTCTCGTTGAGCTGAACGAGTGATGGGGAAGGGGCGGGGCGGATGCGGCAGGACGGGGAGCCGGAAGACCTGATCGAGGTCTGGACGCTGCTCGAAGACGACATGAAGAAGGTGCGGAACAAGTTCGGGGCGACCCGGTTGGGCTTCGCGCTGGTGCTCAAGTTTTCGGCTCTGTCGAAGATCTTGTGATGCCACCCGGCTGAGCTGGTGTGGACACGCCCGACAATGGATCTTGTTGATCCTGGAAGGTGTAGATCCACATGGCACGGCCCTCGAAGTACAGTGCGGAGTTTCGGTCCGACGCGGTCGCGTTGTGGCGGGCTGCGGCGGGACGGCGGACGTTGAAGGACGCCGCGGCCGATCTGAATGTCAACCCCGAGACACTGCGGACCTGGGTGCGTGACGCCGACGGTCGTCCCGTCGCCGTCGCCGTCGGCGCGTCGCAGGACCAGACAGCCCACCAAGATCAATACTCATGTCCACCGCGAGTGTCGCCGACCCCCGCCCTCGTACTCATACAGAGAGTCGTTCAACAGGGGCTCACGAGCAGGTGATCCTCACGTTGTGGGACTTGTGCTCCTCGCATGAACGATCTCCCGGCCGGTCGCATTCCCGGCGCCCGGGAGCCGCTGCCCCAGCCACCCGCCGGCGGCGGCCAGCGGCCACAGCCGGGAGCCGAGATCGCGGGCCAGGATGCCGGGCCGGGTCGCCGGGACGATCAGCGCGGCGGCGCGCCCGATGCCGCGCTGCTTCGGCCCGACCAGCTCGCGGTGCGCGGCCTCGTAGTGGCGGAAGGCGGAGCGGTGGTCGCCGGGGGTGGCCGCGAGAGCGGCAGCCAGGGTGTCGGCCCCCGCCATGGCCAGGGTCGAGCCGTCCCCGAACAGCGACACGCAGGAGGCGGCGTCGCCGAGGAGCGCGACGCGGCCGTGGGACCAGTGGTCCAGCCGCACTTGGCTGACGGAGTCGAAGAAGAGGTCGTCGGCGGCCCGTACGCGGCCCAGCAGTTCGGGCACCTGCCACCCGCCGCCCGCGAAGGCCTCGGTCAGCAGCCGCTTGTGCTGGGAGCTGTCGCGGTGGTCGAAGCCGGGCACTGCGGGGCTGCGGAAGACGAAGAAGGCCAGGGCGCGGCCTCGCGAAGGGTGGACGGAGACCAGCCGGCCGGGGGTGTTGTGCAGGACGACGTCCCGCTGGTTGTCGGCCGGGGTGTCCAGGGAGGTGGTGGCGACGTACATCCCCATGTGGCGCACGAAGCCGGACTCGGGGCCGAAGGCCAGCCGGCGGACCTGCGAGTGCAACCCGTCGGCGCCGATCACCAGGTCGAAGCGGCGGGGCGCGGCGTGGGTGAAGGTGACGTCGACGCCGTGCTCGTCCTGGCTCAGGGTGGCGATGGAGTCGCCGTACAGGAACTCGGCGTGGTCCCGGCTGGCCTCGTGCAGGATCGCCGCGAGGTCGCCGCGCGGGATCTCGACCTCGCGGCTGCCGGACGCCCTCCGCACGGCCCGTACGTTGACCCTTCCGACCCGCTTGCCCGAGGCGTTGACGAAGCGAAGGTCCGTCACATCGGTGGAGGCCTCGCGGAGCTTCAGCATGATCCCCATCCGCTCGGCCACCTCCACGGCCCGGCCCCGGACGTCGACCGGGCTGCCGCTGGAGCGCTGGGTCCCGGCGCGCTCGACCACAGTGGGCCGTAAGCCGTGCCGGGACAGCCAGTGGGCGAGGGTCTGACCGGCGATGCCGGCTCCGGAGATGAGTACGGTCCGACTGGTCATGGGGTGCCTCCCGTTAAGACTACTGACCGGTGGTCAGAAATGACGCTACTCCCCTGTCCATTGGTCAGGCAAGGGATAGCCTCACCCCATGACCGAGGACATTCCGCAGGACACCCGGGCACGGATCCTGAGGGCGGCGCTGGAGGAATTCGCCGCCCGGGGCTATCACGCGACGTCGGTACGGGAGATAGCCGAGCGCGTGGGCGTGACCAAGACCGCGGTGCTCTACCACTTCCCCGGCAAGGCCGACATCGTCGCCGCGCTGGCCGGGCCGATGCTCGACAGCCTCGACGCGGCGGTGGCGGCGGCCGGCCTGGTCGATCCCGCCGAGGCCCGCTGGGTCGCCGTCGAGGGCCTGCTGGAGGTGTGGCTGACCCACCGCTACCTACTGCGGATGAACCTCCGCGACATGGCCCTGGCCGCCCCCGGCCAGGTCTTCGGCCGCTTCCGCGATGCCATGATGCGGGCAAACGCCCTGGTCGCGGGCCCCGACCCGGACTTCGCGGACCGTGTGCGCGCCGCCCAGGCCGTCGCGATGCTCTCCGACCCGGTGGTGCTGTACGCCGACGCCCCGGTCGAGGCCCTGCGCGCCGCTGTGCTCAGCGGGGTGCGGCGGCTCCTCGGCGACCCCGCGCCGCCGTCGGGGCGGGCGGGGCCGCCGTCCCCGCGCCCCGACCGGAGTCGTCGCGGCCGGCCGGGCGTGATGAGCCCGGACATGGCCCGTGCGGCCCGCCGCATGCGCGACTCCGGGAGCACCGCGGGCGAGATCGCTGCCGCGCTCGGTGTCTCACGGGCCACGGTCTACCGGCATCTCACGGCGGCCGACGAATACTGAGACAGTAGCGAGACAGTTTATGAGACACCACCCGCCGGTGCGTGGGTGCGTCAGCTTCGGTACGGCAGCTCGATCTCCCGCTCGTACGCCTTCTCGATCGCCTTGCGCTTCAGCTTGAGCGAGGACGTCAGCAGACCGTGCTCCTCGGAGAACTGACCGGGCAGGATCCGGAATCTACGGATCGACTCCGCCTGCGAGACCAGGGTGTTGGCGGCGACCACCGCCCGCCGGACCTCGGCCTCCAGGTCCGGGTCGAGGACCGCTCGCCGTCCGGTGGGACCGGCCTGCCGCGCATGGCCAGCCAGTGGGCGATGCCCTCGGGGTCGAGGGCGATGAGGACGCAGATGAAGGGCCGGTCGTTGTCGAGAACGACGTACTAGGTCTGCCGGCCAAGAGTTGGCAAACTGGTGAGTCGTTCTACGACACCTCGGCCACGGCGGTAGCCGCCTCGGGTCAATGCCAGACCTTCTGGTACCTCACCTTCACCAACGCCCCCTACTCGGCAGCCGTCACCAGCGCTTCCATGAACGAAGTACGTTGACAACGCCACTGCCGGCCGCCCCGTTGTCGGCTGTGTTGTTCCGTGGGCGGCGTCCGACCTTGTCTATACGCAGGCTGCGACCCCTGAACTCGCCGACCACGTGGCCAAGGCTCAGGCCTCAGGGCTGCCCTCAACGCTCACCCGCACAGAGAACCAGACCATCATCGACTCCAACCGGAATCAGGCGTGCGGATCCGCACCGAGCGTGCCGAACAAGTCGTGCGGCGAGTACCCAATCGCCACGTCCCACCAGGGGCTCAACGTCGGCGGCACACGTCGCACCCAGCCCGGCTGCGGCTTCAGCGGTGTTCCCGCTGCCACCGGCCCCGCAGGCGTGAGCGTCTGCATGATTGTGGCCACCGAAAACAGCTCGCAGGGTGGCACGAACACGCAGTTTTCCGGCGTGAACGAGTCCTTGAAAACGAGCCGTTCAACGTTGTCGTCCGTTGAAGCACGGCAAGCATCACGCCGGCTAGCGGCGGCCCTGTTGCCTGAGGACCGCCATAGCTGATGTCCTCAGCTGAGCGGGGGCGGGGGAGTCGAAGACCGAGGAGCAGTGAGCATGCAGGCACTACCCCAGGTATTCGTCAACGAGGGGACCTTCGGGATCCTCGACGACGGCGACGTACCCATCGAGACCGTCGACTGGTCCCAAGGCCTCATCGCACCCATGGCCAACGGCGCCCTCGTCCTCACCGGCATCAACACTGGCAACGTGCACGTACAGATTGCGTGCGACCGAACAGAGCTACCCAGCACTGACAGCGAATTGTGGGAGGAAACCACCCGCTCTCGCATCTGGGCCCCTAGCGGCAAGCTCCGCATCGAATCGCTCGTGCACGGGCCCCACCAAGGCCTCCCACTCCTCAGCACGGCAGGGGCGGGCTGGTATGAGGTGGAAGTCAGAGCACGCGGCCGCCACCTGAACCCTGACGGCTCAGTGCTTCAGTCCTCGGAGTGCTACCTCATCGACGTTCGGCCCGACACGGACACTCCACCGCCAGCCACGGCGGACACGCCCCCGCCAGTGGACGATAGCGAGGGACTCCGAAGGCAACGGCTCCTCCGAGGATTGTAAGCGGCCTCGGCGTCAGTGTGGCTGTCTGGCATGTCGTTCGGCGGGACTGTAAGAAGAACGGTGTAACTCCGATCATGGAGGATTGCACCTGTGACCAGCGAGAACATAGCGAAACCGTCCGAGGCGGAGGCCGTGTCGGCGGGCGTGGATGATCGTTTCCTGAACGAGCTTGTGGCCCGTGCCCAGGCCGAGGGCTTGCAGCTGACGGGCGAGGGCGGTCTGCTCCAGCAGCTGACGAAGCGGCTGCTGGAGTCCGCCCTTGAGGGCGAGATGACCGATCATCTCGGCTATGACCGGCACGATCCCGCCGGGAGGAACGGCGGCAACTCGAGGAACGGCAAACGCTCCAAGACGGTCGTCACAGACGTCGGGCCGGTGGAGATCGAGGTGCCGCGGGACCGCGAGGGAGCGTTCGAGCCGCAGATCGTCAAGAAGCGGCAGCGCCGGCTGACCGGCGTCGACGAGATGGTCCTGTCGCTCTCCGCGAAGGGCCTGACCCACGGCGAGATCTCCGCCCACCTGGCCGAGGTCTACGGAGCCGAGGTCTCCAAACAGACCATCTCGACGATCACCGATTCGGTGATGGAGGGCATGGCCGAATGGCAGGCCCGCCCGCTCGACCGCGTCTATCCGGTCGTGTTCATCGACTGCATCAACGTGAAGATCCGGGTTCTGTCGACGATCTTGTGATCCGGACGGTTGAGCGGACCACACCGACTGTTCGCGATCATGCATCACGTGCTCACGTGATGTGTTCTTGGAGCTGTTTCCGTACCTGTCCGCGCTACTGATCGAGGAGGTCGAACGGAGACCGGACAGGGTAGTGCTGAGGACGCGAGTGCGGGATGCGACCGGGTCCTGCCGGTGCGGCCAGAGCTCGGCCCGGGTGCACGGCCGGTATGTACGCACGCTGCGTGACGTCGCCGTGGGCGGGCTCAGTGTCGTGATCGAGTTGTCCATACGCCGCTTCCGCTGCGAGAACCGCGCCTGCACGGCGGTGACGTTCGCCGAACAGATCGCGGGACTGACCACCCGCCGCAAGCTGGTCAACGCCCGCTCCGCCGACGATGTCGTCGCCAAGAGCCTGCAGCGGGCGCACGTCGTCGACCCGTACCTCGGCTACCTGCACCGGCGCTGGAACGAAGGCGTCCGAAACGCCGTACAGCTCTACCGCGAGATCCAGGAACTGGGCTATCGCGGAGGCGAGTTGGCCGTCCAGCGTCACTTGCGCCGCTACCGGACCGAGCGTGGACACGCACCCGACCCGGGTCCAAAACCTCTGTCGGTCCGCGAGGTCACCTCCTGGATCATGACTCACCCCGAACACCTTCGGGACGAGGACGCCGACAAGCTGCACCGGCTGCGCGAGCGTGATTGCGAACTCGACCGGCTCACCGGTCATGTCAGGAAGTTCGCCGCGATGATGACCGGGCGCCACGGCGACCGCCTCGAGGACTGGATCACCGGAGCCGAACACGACACCCTGGCCCCGCTCGCATCCTTTGCCCGCAACCTCCGTCGCGACTTCGCCGCCGTCCGCAACGGAATGTCCCTGCCGCACAGTTCCGGAGCCGTCGAGGGCAACATCAACCGGCTGAAGATGCTGAAGCGCCAGATGTTCGGCCGGGCCAGCCTCGATCTCCTTCGCAAACGCGTCCTGCTCGCACGATGAGGCCGCCCCACCGGATCACAAGATCGTCGACAGAACCCGGATCTTCACGTTGATGCAGTCGATGAACACGACCGGATAGACGCGGCGGTTTCCAGTGATCGTTGCGACTCAGCAGTAGGCGAGTTCTCTCGACCAGCGTCTCATGGCCTCGGCTGGGGTGCGGTCTCCGAGGACGAGG
>NZ_JBHWVM010000120.1:0-20451 GCF_042736805.1 Streptomyces sp. NPDC060031 | reverse complement strand
CGGTGCCCACACCTCGAACTGCACGGACGGTCCCCTCGTCTGCGGCGGTACCCCAGCATGCCTGTCCGGCCCATCATTCCCGTCGGGCGTCAGATGCGGTGCACGGTGTGGAGCTTCTTCGCGTACGTTCCGGCACCGTCCAGGAGGGAGGCGCCGCCCAGGTCCGACATGGTCGGGCCGTTGCCGGTCTTGCGGCTGGACAGGAAGCGCCGCTTGCCGGCCGTGTCCGGGCCGAGGTAGATGCCCACGTGGTCGACGGTGACGGTCACCGTGTCGTCGCCCGAATCGGCGTTGAACAGGACCAGGTCGCCGGGCTGGAGCTGCTGCGCGGCGGGCGGGTTCGTACCGTCCGTCTGGTCGATCCGTACGCCGGGGGCGTAGTCCACCATGTGGCGGGACTTGCGCGGGATCCGGGTCTTCGAGGTGTCCTCGCCGGCGGCCACGGGGATGCCCATGTGGTAGCCGTAGACCATGCGCGTGTACCCCGAGCAGTCGAGGTTGCCCACCTGCTTGCCGGACGGGCCGGTGTAGGTGCCGTCGGGGAAGGTCCAGCCGACGTTCATGTACTCGTGGAAGTCCGCGCCCTCGTAGCGGTAGCCCTGCGGGTCCTGATATCCGTATCCGGCCTCGCCCAGTACCTGCTTGCCCGCGACGGGGGACGCTTCGCTCGTCACGGCCGGCGCCCCCGGGAGGAACATGGCCGCGTAGGCCAGGGCGTCGGGGGCCGGCGATCCGGCCCAGCCGCGCACGATCTGCTCGAGTGCCGAGTTCCAGGTCCCGTCGAACGGGGTGGGCAGGACGCGCACCCAGGCGTCGTGGGTGACGGTCGGCGGCTGCTGCCAGGTCGCCGCGTCCACCCGGAAGCTGCTCACGACGAGCTTGACCGGCAGGTTGGTGCAGCCTTGATTGGCCAGTGCCCGCAGGCCCACGCGTCCCTTGGCGAAGGTGGAGTCCGTGGTGTCCGCGGCCCAGGCGGCGGGCTCGGCGGAGTCCGTGCGCCACGCCTTGGCCTGGATCCGGGTCCCCTCGCGGCGCACGCGGATCGTCCAGTTCGTGCCCGCCGGCACCGCCGTGGCGAGGGTGGTGGCCGTGGTCAGCTGGGTGACCGTGTCGGCGACCTCCTTCTCGACGCGCAGCTCGACCGCGCCCGAGGTCAGGAAGGACAGCCTGGCGCGGTAGTTGTTGTGGGTGTCCTGGTAGCCGAAGGACAGCGCGTACGAGCAGGCCTGACCTGTGGGCACCTTGTCGAACCTGGCCACCGCGCGGACGTCGACGTCGGTGATCTCGTCGTCCCGAAGGCTCGCGTGACGGCTCGCGTAATCCGTGGTGAGCGCGATCGTGCCGCTGCCCGGAACGACCGAGAAGTCGGAGTCCACGGGCCCGAGAGTGGACCAGCTGCCGCCGCCCGGGGAGGTGCCCCAGTACTTCCGGTCGGCGACCGGGAGCGCCTGGTCCGGGAGCGTGCGCTGGAAATCGTCCACGAAGGACTGCTTGTCCTCGGTGAAGGTGCGCTCCGGGCCGGTCAGGACGACGGTGCGCGAACCCTTGGTCAAGACCGCCACTCGCGTCGTACCGGAGGCCACCTGCAGGCGTTCGGGTGTCCCCGGAAGCACGCTCGTGGTGAGGGGACCGAGGGAGACCTGCGTGAAGTAGGAGGGGTCCAGCGGGCGGATCGTGACGGACGAGCGCGGCGAGGTGAGCGACGCGGCGAGTGTGGAGGCGCTCGCCGTCGCGGCTCTGGGCGAGGCCGCGGCGGACAAGGTTCCGAGTGGGACGGAGGCGGCGGCACCGGCAAGAACCGCAAGAACGTTTCGGCGGGATGTATGTGACATGGAGTGATGATCCTAGAGACGCAATCCGCCCTGTACGGCGCCCCCGCTTCCCTGGAACGGACCTCAGCGGGCGCCGACGTAGGCCGCGAGGTGCTCGCCGGTGAGGGTGGAGCGGGCGGCGACCAGGTCGGCCGGGGTGCCCTCGAAGACGATCTGCCCGCCGTCGTGACCGGCGCCCGGGCCGAGGTCGATGATCCAGTCGGCGTGCGCCATGACCGCCTGGTGGTGCTCGACGACGATGACCGACTTGCCGGAGTCCACGAGCCGGTCGAGCAGGCCCAGCAGCTGCTCGACGTCGGCCAGGTGGAGGCCCGTGGTCGGCTCGTCGAGGACGTAGACCCCGCCCTTCTCGGCCATGTGGGTGGCCAGCTTGAGGCGCTGCCGCTCGCCGCCGGACAGCGTGGTGAGCGGCTGGCCGATCTTGAGGTAGCCGAGTCCGACCTCGGCGAGCCGGCCGAGGACGCGGTGCGCCGCCGGCGTGTGCGCGTCACCGGCGCCGGGGCCGAAGAACTCCGCGGCCTCGGTCACCGACATGGCCAGCACCTCGCTGATGTCGCGGCCGCCGAGGTGGTAGTCCAGTACCGCCGTCTGGAAGCGCTTGCCCTCGCACTCCTCGCAGGTGGTGGCGACACCGGCCATCATCCCCAGGTCGGTGTAGACGACACCGACGCCGTTGCAGGTGGGGCAGGCGCCCTCCGAGTTGGCACTGAACAGCGCCGGCTTCACGCCGTTGGCCTTGGCGAACGCCTTGCGGATCGGGTCGAGCAGCCCGGTGTACGTCGCCGGGTTGCTGCGCCGGGAGCCCTTGATGGCCGTCTGGTCGACCGACACCACACCCGCGCCGGCGGGGACCGACCCGTGTACGAGCGAGCTCTTGCCCGAGCCCGCCACGCCGGTGACCACGCAGAGCACCCCGAGCGGGATGTCGACGTCGACCTCACGCAGATTGTGCGCCGTCGCGCCCCGGATCTCCAGCGCGCCGCTGGGCGTACGCACCTTCTCCTTGACGGCGGTCCGGTCGTCGAGATGGCGGCCGGTGACGGTACCGCCCGCCCGCAGCCCCTCGACGGTGCCCTCGAAGCACACGGTGCCGCCCGCCGTACCGGCTCCGGGGCCGAGGTCGACGACGTGATCGGCGATCGCGATCGTCTGCGGCTTGTGCTCCACGACGAGCACCGTGTTGCCCTTGTCCCGCAGGCGCAGCAGCAGGTCGTTCATCCGCTGGATGTCATGGGGGTGCAGCCCCGCGGTCGGCTCGTCGAAGACGTACGTGGTGTCGGTGAGCGGGGAGCCGAGGTGGCGGATCATCTTGACGCGCTGCGCCTCGCCGCCCGACAGCGTGCCCGACGGCCGCTCCAGCGAGAGGTAGCCGAGCCCGATCTCCACGAACGAGTCGAGCGTCTGCCGCAGCGTCGTGAGCAGCGGCGCCACCGACGGCTCGTCGAGGCCCCCGACCCATTCGGCGAGGTCACTGATCTGCATCGCGCAGGCGTCGGCGATGTTGATCCGGCCGATCCGGGAGGCCCGGGCCCCCTCGCTGAGCCGGGTGCCGTCGCACTCGGGGCAGGTCGTGAAGGTGACCGCCCGCTCCACGAACGCCCGGATGTGGGGCTGCAGCGCCTCCGTGTCCTTGGACAGGAACGACTTCTGGATCTTGGGGATCAGCCCCTCGTAGGTGAGGTTGACGCCCTCGACCTTCACCTTGGTCGGCTCCCGGTACAGGAAGTCCTGCATCTCCTTCTTGGTGAAGTCGCGGATCGGCTTGTCCGGGTCGAGCAGGCCCGACTCCGCGTAGACCCGTACGGTCCAGAAGCTGTCCGACTTCCAGCCGGGGATGGTGAACGCACCCTCGGCGATCGACTTGGAGTCGTCGTAGAGCTGGGTGAGGTCGATGTCGGAGACCGCGCCCCGGCCTTCGCAGCGCGTGCACATGCCGCCGGTGCGGTTGAAGGTCGCCTTCACCGTCTTCTTCGCACCGCGCTCGACGGTGATCGCACCGCTGGCCTTCACCGAGGGAACGTTGAAGGCGTACGCGCTGGGCGGGCCGATGTGCGGCCGGCCCAGACGGCTGAAGAGGATGCGCAGCATCGCGTTGGCGTCGGTGGCGGTGCCGACCGTGGAGCGGGGGTCGCCGCCCATCCGCTGCTGGTCGACGATGATCGCCGTCGTCAGGCCTTCGAGTACGTCGACCTCGGGCCGCGCCAGTGTGGGCATGAAGCCCTGCACGAAGGCGCTGTACGTCTCGTTGATCAGCCGCTGCGACTCGGCGGCGATCGTGTTGAACACCAGCGAACTCTTGCCCGAGCCGGAGACACCGGTGAACACCGTCAGCCGGCGCTTCGGGAGGTCGATGCTGACGTCCTTGAGGTTGTTCACGCGGGCGCCGTGCACGCGGATCAGGTCGTGGCTGTCGGCGGTGTGCGGCGCGGGCGGCTGCGTGTTCGCCCTCTTGGCCGTGCTCATCGTGTCTCCATCTGTTCTGCTTCTGCTTCTGTTTCGGCTTCGGCTTCTGTTTCGGCTTCGTCGGTGCGGTCGCTGCGACGGCGTGTGGGACCCGGGGTCACTTACCGCGAGGCTGGCTGAAGCGCAGCATGTTGCCCGCGGGATCGCGGAAGGCGCAGTCGCGGACGCCGTACGGCTGGTCGATCGGCTCCTGCAGCACCTCGCCGCCCGCGGCGCGGATGCGTTCGAAGGTGTCGTCGCAGTCGTCGGTCGTGAAGATGACACCGCGCAGCAGGCCCTTGGCCAGCAGTTCCGCCATGGCCTGCCGGTCGGCGGGCGAGGCGTTCGGGTCCGCGAGGGGCGGCTCGAGAACGATCTCCACGCCGGGCTGCGACGGTGCGCCCACGGTCACCCAGCGCATCCCCTCGAAGCCGACGTCGTTGCGTACCTCCAGGCCGAGAACGTCCCGGTAGAAGACGAGCGCCTTGTCGTGGTCGTCGACGGCGATGAAGCACTGTGAAAGCTTGATGTCCATGCGTTTCACGCTACGGGCGGGGGCCGGCTTTTGCTTCTCCGTTCCTGACCGGTCTCGTGTGGATCTTGGCCACGCAGGCCGGGACGGAGGCGCCCTCGTCATGGCTGCGGGCCCGGTACGCGCTCGGGCTCTCGCCGACCAGCTCGGTGAACCGTGAGCTGAACGACCCCAGGGACGTACATCCGACCGCGAAGCAGACGTCCGTGACGCTCAGGTCGCCCCGGCGCAGCAGCGCCTTGGCCCGCTCGATCCGGCGGGTCATGAGGTAGCTGTACGGGGTCTCCCCGAAGGCGGCGCGGAAGCTGCGGGAGAAATGCCCCGCCGACATGAGGGCGGTCCGCGCCAGCGCCGGGACGTCGAGCGGCTCCGCGTACTCGCGGTCCATCCGGTCACGGGCCCGGCGCAGCCGGACGAGGTCCTCCAAGGTCACAGGACCAGGATCCCACAGCGGCGCCGGGCGCTGTCGTTCAAGACCGGATTCAAGGCCGCTTCACCGTGAGCTTCCCCTCAGGTGTAAGGGTGAAGGCGGTGTCGCCCGTGGCACTGGAATCGCGGGCCGTCTTGCCGTAGGCGCCCAGCACGATCTCTTCCGCTTTGCCGCAATTGGCTCGGGCCTCAGCGGCATGGGTCCAGCTGTTGACCCTGACGTGCGTCGACCAGCCGGCGACCTCTTCGTTCCGCCAGCCTCCCCAACTGCTTTCCGGCAGGAGGCCCGGTGTCCTGCCCTGGTAGAAGCACAGGCCGGTGAACGCGAACAGTGCGGCAGCCAGGAAGCCCAGGGCTGCGGCACGGGAGCGGCGGCTTGTCAGCGGCATGGTGTGTCGTCTCCTCACGGGGTGGATGGACCGGCGGCCAGGGACCCGTCCGCGTTCCGGGTCTTGCGGTAGGCCGCCAGGGTCAGCCGTACGAAGTCGGCCACCGTCAGGGAGGAATCCTGCCCCCAGTCCTTTTCGTCGAGCACGATGCCGTACTCCTGCTCCAAGCTGCCCACGACGTTGAGCACGAACAAGGAGTCACCGCCCAGTTCGCAGACGGGCACGTCCATCAGCACCCCGCGCGGCCTGACCTCCAGGTACAGGGCGAAGGTCTCCACGACCCCGTCCGTGATCTCGGCCTCGCCCGGGTCCAGCAGAGAGCGCTGCTGGGAGGCCAGCACCCACAGGGCGTGCACCTCGGGCAGGACCTCCCCGGGCGTCCGGCCGGGCGCCCGCGTCGCCAGGACCTCGACGAGCGCGTCCACGGTGTCCCACGGCGGCAGCCGGGGCTCCGTGAACGCATCGTGCAGGCGGGTGCGGGAGATCCGCTTGTCCAGCAGGCGGTGCATGGTGTCCAGGCTCGGCTGCCCGGCGACCAAGTGCAGCGCGTGCAGCGCGCTGTTGAGGTCCCGCAGCCGTCCTGCGGGCAGCGCCGGCCTCTTGAGCTGTCCTGGGGTACCCACGCCGCCTCCGCGTCTGCCGTGCCCTGTCCGGATCCGTGGGCCGGCGTAGGAATCCGTCCGTGCCGCCCCCGACCGGGATGACAGTAGTGCAAGGCCTGAGACGGAGTCAGGCCGTGGGCGAGACCGACGGGAAGAGCGATGAGAGGCAGGACCGGCCATGTCCGCACCGAAGACCACACCGGACCACGACAACACCCCGCAGGAGCAGGAGCAGGAGCAGGAGCAGGAGCAGGAGCAGGAGCAGGAGCAGGAGCAGGAGCAGGAGCAGGCGCAGGCGCACCCGCGCCGACGGCGCCGCGGGTTGGTGGCCGGTGTCCTGCTCGCCGCGTGCACCGCCCTGTTCGTACGCCATGCGCCCGCCTGGGCGACCCCGCTGGAGGTGGGCGCCGCCGTGTTCGGCTTGTACACGGCGGCCGTGCTGACACCTGGCACAAGGCGTCACGCGCACTCGCGCTAGTGTGCGTACGTGAGCCTTTTCGTCGTCATGGGATTCGGGCCCGCCGGGGCCGCCACCGCTCGGCTGCTGGCCGAGGAGGGGCACGCGGTACGCGTCGTCACCAGGTCGGGCCGAAGCCCGGAACCCGGCATCGAACACATCGCGTTGGACGCGACGGACAGCAAGCGATTGACCGAGGTCTCGCAGGGTGCGGCCGCGATCTACAACTGCGCCGCACCGCCTTACCACCGCTGGGTGAGCGAATGGCCGCCGCTGGCCTCGTCGGCCTGCGAGGCGGCCGAGGCGACCGGAGCCGTCCTGGTCCTGCTCGGCAACCTCTACGGCTACGGCCCGGTGGACGGCCCCCTCACCGAGAAGCTGCCGCTCGCGGCGACCGGACCCAAGGGCAGGGTGCGCGCCGCCGTTTGGGAGCAGGCACGGGCACTGCACGAGCAGGGTCGCATCAAGGCGGTCGAGGTGAGGGCCTCTGACTTCTTCGGCCCCGGCGTGACCGACGGCGGGCACCTGGCCGCGCGGGTCGTGCCACGACTGCTGCGCGGCAAGTCGGTCTCCACGCTGGGGGATCCGGACGCCCCGCACAGTTGGAGCTACCTCCCTGATGTGGCCCGCGCCCTGCTGGAGGTCGCCGGTGAGGAACGGGCCTGGGGACGGGCCTGGCACGTTCCGACGGAACCCGCGCTGACCACCCGGGAGATGGTCGACCGGCTTGCCGCCCGAGCGGGAACGGGACCGGTCGCGGTGCGCAGGCTCTCCCCGGCCGTGCTGGGCGTCGCGTCGGTCTTCTCCCCGCTGATCCGCGAACTGAAGGAGATCCGCTACCAGTTCGACCGCCCGTTCGTAGTCGACTCCAGCGCTTACGAAGCTGAATTCGCGGTCCGGGCGACCCCCGTCGACGAGCAGGTCAAGGCGACGGTGGACTGGTGGCGTGGCTGATCGCGCCGCACGCGTCGGTCAGGCGATGCCGGCCGTGAAGGTGGCTCGGTACCCGGTCCCGTCCTTGACGGGGTTGAGCGTCATCTGCGGGCCGTTGGCCGCGAACCGGTCGTCGCGGGTGTTGGGGTGCGCGGGGGCCTTGCGGCGGGAGTACGGCTCGCGCGCGTAGATGGCCTGGAGCAGTTCTTCGGGCAGGAACAGCTGCGAGGAGACCTCCGTGTGCTCGTCGGGGCGTACCTTGAAGTGGACGTGTGGGGCGATGTGTGCGTACCAGCCGGGCACGATGGTGCGGAACGACACGCGGCCGTCCTGGTCCGTGGTCTGGGTGCCGCGCAGGTAGGTGGCACCCCCTTGTGAGTACGTACCGGAGGCGTCGGCCTGCCAGATCTCCACGGTGACCTTCGCCATCGGCCCACACCCTTGTGAGGTCCGTACGATCCGCAGGTCCAGCCGCAGCGGAACCCCTTCGCGGTCTTCGACGACATCGGAGCGGATCTGACTGTCATGGGTGTAGTAGGGGCCTTCCGAGGACTTCGGCGTGAGGACGCATGCCGGTGGCGGGCCGGACGGTTTGCGCGTCACGGCCTGCCCGGTGGGAGCCTGCCCGGCGGCTTCCGTGCCGGTCTGCCTGCCGGCGCACGCCGATGCCAAGGCGGTGATCGCGGTGGTTCCCGCGGCCAGCAGCAGCGTGCGCCGGTTGGCGTCCAGGGGGCTCTCGGCGGTCATGGCGAGCCTCTCGATCGGGGTGGGGTGGAGGCCCCACCGTGTCGCAACCGGCCCGCCACGGCCCTCGACACGCCGCCGTACGGCCCTCGGTTACCTCCCCTCGGCCGACACGTCCACCCACTCGAGCGCCGGGCCGGTCAGTGCGGAAGCTCGACCGACACGTGCGGGGCCAGCGCCCGCAGGAAGTCCGCCGCGTCGAACATCGCGCCGGCCGAGGCCACGCCGCCCGTCGTCCGCGTGTGCCCGGCGAGGATCCGCTGGACGGCCTCCACCGCCAGCGGCGCCGTGACCGCGTAGATGTCCTGGCCACGGGCCGTGGCGCGTCGCTCGACGCCGCCCGCGCGGACCAGGACGTCGACGACGAACGTCTGGTCCGACCGGCCCAGCGCGTCGACCGGCTCCGGCGCGGGCGTGTCCGCCCCGGCCAGGTCCCCCGCGGCTTCGACGGTCATGTATGTGGTGACCGCGGGCACGGCCAGGTGGCTGGGAACGGTGACGACATCGGCCATGGTGAACTCCGCGAACACCGTGCGGCGGCCCAGAGGTTCCGGGAACAGCCACTCCTGCTGAGCCGCCTTGTCGTCGTGGTACTGCAGCGCGCCGTCCGCGAACCGCAGCCGACGGCCCCCGCGACGTTCATGGGACACCTGACCCGCCGCCCGCGTGCCCGCCGTGGGGTGCCAGCTGCTCAACCCGTACGCGACGTGCACCTCGTCCGCGGCGGTCCATTCACCCATCGCCGCGGTCACCAACAGGTCGCCCAGCCCGCCGTAGAACGCCATCGCCGGCACCACCGGTGTGCCCGCCTTGCGGGCCGCCTCCGCGTGGTCGGCGAAGGTCGAAACGTTCGCCTCGATCTCCGCCGCGACGTCCACGTACGGGATCGCGGCGCGCAGGGCCGCCTCGACGACCGGGCCGCCCGTCACCGCGAACGGTCCGGCGCAGTTGATGACAGCCGCCGCGCCGGAGAGGGCGCGGTCCAGGGAGTTCGCGTCGTCCACGGTGGCCGGACGCACCGTCACGTCGCCCCATTCGGCGGCCAGCGCCTCCAACTGGGCCGCGTCACGGCCGGAGATGACGACAGCGAAACCACGCTTCCGAAGTTCGGAGACGATGAAACGACCGGTGTGCCCGGTCGCCCCGTAGACCACTACCGCAGCCGCTGTACTCATGGTTCCCCCGCATCTCGATGTGCTGATGGATCCAGTCTCGCCGCAGGCGTCACCCGACCGTGATGGTCCGGAACGACAACACCCGTACACTTTCGGACATGCCAACTGTCGCACTGCTGGCCGCCGGTCACCTGCTGCACTTCGAACTGGCCGTGGCCTACGAGATCTTCGGCAATCCCCCGCGCGAAGCGGAGGGCTGGTACGACGTACTGCTCTGCGGACCCGGAACCGTGCAGGTCGGCCCGTTCACGGTCGAGCCCGACCACGGACTGGAGCGCCTGGTCGGCGCCGACACCGTGATCGTGCCCGCGTGCGCCGACATCGACGATCCGCCGCCGCCGGAGGTGATCGAAGCCGTACGTGCGGCTCACGCGTCGGGTGCCCGGGTCGCCTCGCTGTGCACCGGAGCGTTCGTGCTCGGCGCCGCGGGCCTGCTGGACGGGCGCCGGGCCACCACCCACTGGGCTCACGCCGCGGAGTTGAGTACGCGCCATCCGCTGGCCGTCGTCGATCCCGACGTGCTGTACACGGACAACGGCAGCGTGCTCACGGCCGCGGGCAAGGCCGCCGCGGTGGATCTCTGCCTGCACATGATCCACCTCGACCACGGCGCCGCTGTCGCCAACTCCGTCGCCCGCCGCCTCGTCATGCCGCCGCACCGGCCCGGCGGTCAGGCCCAGTTCGTGGCCACACCCGTGCAGGTCTCCGGCGACCACACCCTCGCCCACCTGCTCGCCTGGGTCCAACAGCGACTCGACCAGCCGTTGACGGTGACCGACATGGCACGGAAGGCGAACACGAGCCCGCGCCATCTCGGCCGTCAGTTCCGGTCGGTGATCGGACAGACGCCGATCCAATGGCTCCTGGCCCAGCGCGTACGCCGCGCGCAGGAGCTCCTCGAGGCGACCGACGAGAGCATCGAGGCGGTTGCCCGGGCCACCGGGATGGGGACCGCCACGACACTGCGGCGCCAGTTCAAACGCATCGTCGGGGTACCGCCCGACAGCTACCGGCGGTCGTTTCGCAGCGCGAACCCTGTCTGACCAGGCTGCCGGGACACGTCGTCGGCACCTGTGTGAAGCAGCCCGGCCGATCCGGGCGGCCGCCGCTCCGACCCGGCCTCTGCCGTCGTGATGACCGGCAGGGCCGGGGGCCGGCGACGAGGGTCGGTGCGGCTAGACCTCAGCCGTCACCTTCTCCTCGGGGATATCGGATACCGGCTCGGCCGCGGAGGGCTTGGGCGCGGTGTACATCACCGAACCCTGCTTGTGCTCCTTCTCGATGGAGCCCTTCTTGGCCAGCGCCTCGAGGGTGTTGCGGACGACCTGGGTGGAGGCGGGCCGGCCGGGGTGTGCCGCGGCGAGTTCGGTGCCGATCTCGCTGACCATACGCGGTTCCGCGGCGGCGACCAGAAGGGCCAGGACGAGCTCGCGCAGCGGGGGCTCCGCCGTCTTGACCGCCTTCGGCGCGGTGGTCTTCTTCACCGCGGAAGTGGCGGTCTTGCGCGGAGCGGCCTTGGCTTTGGTGCCGGACGCGGCGGCGCCCGAGGCCTTCCTGGCCCGCCGGGGCCGGGGAACGGTCCCGGCGGATTCGGGGGATTCGGGGGCCGCGGCGGTGCTCTCGTCGCCGGGGGAGTGGACGAGTTGCGGGCCGGCCTCGGCCTCGCTGTCGCCCTCGCCCTCGCCCTCGGGCAGTGTGGACTGGATACCGCTGAGCCAACCCTCGTCGGCCTTCAACTGCTTCAGGCGCTCGTCGAGTTCACAGATCTGAGCGGAGACGTCTTCCTGCTCTTTGCGATTGGTCTCGAGATCTGCGGCGAACCGCTGCGCGTACACGCTGTGGATGGGCTTGGTGTCCGGCTTATCGGCCATCGCGGCTCACTCTCCTTATACCTCACGGTGTTTGCTGCCGGATGCTACCCACCATTTGGCGCCCGCAGTTCCGTTCCGGCGAGATCCGTTGTATCGAGTGGGGCGGGCGTGAGCCTTACTGACGCCGTTGGCCAAGGACACAGAACTCGTTTCCTTCGGGGTCTGCCAATACAACCCACGATTGATCACCCTGGCCGATATCAACACGCTGCGCGCCATGAGCCACCAGACGAGCCACCTCGGCGTCCTGGTCATCAGGCCTGAAGTCGAGATGCAGTCGGCTCTTGACGCTCTTGCTCTCATCAATCCGGACGAAGTCCAACCCCGGCAGACGGTCCGGCGCCGGGCGGATCTCGAACTCCTCATCAGAGGAGTGGACCACAACCCAACCAAGAGCCTCGGCCCACCACTGTCCCAAGGCCGCCGGATCCACCGAGTGAACGATTACCTGTTCCCATTCCAAGGTCATCCGCCGAGCTTAGACCCGCCAGGGCTTCGAATAACAGGCACTCAGGCATCCTTCATCGGACTGAACCCGAGCGTCTTTACTCAGGCGGCGGTCGGAGCCGACCGGCGGGCGAGGGCGTCGGAGGTCCTCACGGTGATGTAGAGCGAGGCCACGAGGGTGAGCACGAGGAAGGCGCCCGCGGTGAAGATGCTGCCGCTCGACACGGCGGCCGGGTCACCGGCCTCGGAACGGGCGGAGCCGCCGGGGAAGGGAACGACGGCCGGGACGGTGAGGAGGGCCAGGCCCCCGTGCTCTGTGCCACCCAGGCGCCCTTGGCTGCCGGTGCGCGGGCCGGCGCAAGGTCCTGGATTTCCTGGCCCGGCGTGCTCGTTGGATCGACCCCAGGCCCGTCGGCGCGGAACGCCCGGCCTTCCTCGTGTTCACGGCCGACGGCCGTGGCGCCGCCCGCAGACCGAGGTGACCACCGCGGAGCGCCGCTACGAAGAGGCATCCTCCGGGACGGGGACTCTGCCGGGTCGCTCAGGTGGCCCTGTCCCGGATCAAGAGGAAGGGTCGCCGGTGAAGTTCCAGGCTTCGATGTCGCGGTAGTGGATCGGCCCCGGGCCCCGGCCGATGTTGCTGCCGACCAGGTGCAGGCGCTCGGCCTGCCACGGGCGGCCGGTGAATGCGGCGATCCCGGCGGCGGCGCCTTCCACCGCGCGCGTCGGATCGTTGCGGCGTGACCGGGCCAGGGTCAGATGGGGGTTCAGCGGCCGGTCCTCGAAGGGGATCCCGGACTCCTTGACCACGGCGCGCACGTCGGTGGCGAGCAGGCGTAGCCCTTCGAGCTCCCCGCCGATCCCGGTCCACAGGACCCGCTCGTCGAAGTGCCCGCTGCCGCGCAGCGCCAGCCGCAGGGGCCGGCGGGCCGCCGCGAGGTCCGCGAGCGGCGGCCGCAGCAGCGGAACGGTCGCGACCGGGACCTCGCCGAGGAAGGCCAGGGTGATGTGCCAGTCCTCGATGCGGTTCCACCGCATGCGCGGGTACGCCTGGTAGGCGGGCCGCAGCTCACGCGCGAGCTCCTCCTTCGCGTCGTCGGGCGGCGCGAGGGCGATGAACACGCGAACGGTCGCGGGCTTAATCTGTTCGTTCACAGAAGACTTCGTACAGTATTTCGTATGGTCCAGTCATCTTCTGTCCGTACGCGTGGGACGGCCGGGCCCGAGGTCAGCAGTTGTCCCCGACCGCGTCCATCTTGGAGCCGAAGCGCGACCCGTAGTTGCTGGCGTAGTCGCCCTTGCGGACCGAGCGGCACTCCTTGCCGTGCGCCCAGTCGATGAAGGCGCCGGTCCTGTTGGCCCTGAAGGAATACACGTGGTCGGTGTACTTGCCCGGCAGGTCCACGTAGCCGCCGCGCCACACGTAGAGGTCCCCGGTCCCGTCCTGGAACGTCCACAGACAGATCGCGTTGCTCGGACAGGCAGGCAGTGCCTGGGCCGGCGTCGTGGTGGTGAGCGTGGCCAGTACCACCGCGCCGGAAACCAGCAAGATGCGTAGATGGTGCGCCTTCATCCGTTCCTCCTCGCCGCGTCGCTCCTCTCATCGTCCTCGCCGAGACCGGGAGATGTGCGACAACCCAGACATTCGTCGAGCGGGCGGGCGGGCGGCCGGGCGGCGACGTCAGACGGACGTGAAGAGGTCTCCGTCCGTGTCGTCGAGGATGAACCCGTTGTCGAAGCGGACGCGGACCGTCACGCGGGGCCGCTGCTGCTGGAACTCGATCCACTCGGGCTCCAGGGCCCCGACCTGCTCTTCGAGCTGCTTCCTGCTCTGTGTGGGCATGTCTTGGCCGAAGGTGTCGAGAAGCGACTTGAGCCGCGCGTACTCGCGTACCGCGTGGCTCTCGTGGCGGTGCTCGACCGCCCGCTCGACGGTGCCCTCGGTGCCCGCCGCCAGGGACAGGAACCCGGCAGCCGGCTCCGTCGGCGTCCCCGTGGCGGAGTCCTCCGTCACGGCGATCACTTCGGTCAGCCTGGTGTCCGCTGCCAGCTTCACCCGCTGGCCTTCTTTCAGCGTCATCGAACCTTCGTCTCTCAGGGGGGTGGTGCCATTATCCGTGTCGGCCGGACCCCGCCGAACCCGCGGCGTGAGGTGTATCACAGCGGTGGGGTGTCACGGTCAGTCGTCCTCGGCCGAGGCCTCTTCCGGGCCGGGGGACCGGCCGAACGGAGCGCGAGGGGGCGCCGGGGGGCCGAGCATGCCCGTCGGGCCCAGCAGCCGCGGCCGTTCGGTGCCGGTGGAGCCGGCGGGCGGATACACCTGAGCATGGCGGAGGAACTGCTCGGCGGCCGCCTCGACCACCTGGGGGAGGATCTGCCCGAGCGTCTCCATGGTGGCCACGCCGTTGGTTGCGGCCCGGCAGGCAGCCCTGCCCTGGCTCATCGTGACGGGCATGGTCTCTTCGAGTCGATGGGCCAACTCGTTCTCCCTCGCCCGGCTCTGGTGGTCGTGGCGGTTGTGCGGCACGATCACGCTGGTCCACGGCCGGGGCGTCCGGTCGAAGGCGGCCAGCCGTCGGCGGCGCCCCTCGTCCTGCACGGCCCACCGGTCGACGATCAGGATCTCCGGCCGGATCGGCGGCTGCTTGCCGTCGACGTGCCCGGTCTCCTCGTCATCGAAGGAGCTGACCGTCACCTGGTAGTTGAGGTTCCTCGCGATGTCCACCGCCACGCGGGCGATCGGCCGCTGGGACACCGGGTGGTACGGGTTCCACTCCTGGGCGGTGTCCCCGTAGTACTCGCGGCTGCGGCCCTCCGGCAGGTCGTGCCGGCTGGGTGCGGCGATGATGATGTGGAGGGTGCGGGCGGGTCTGCCCCTGGCGCCGAAGGCACTCGGCACCGTCCGGTGGTCCACCGTCCGGCTCGGGTCGAGCCGGACGGTCTCGGCGACGCCGACGATGCGTTTGGCGAGTTCGTACACGGCGTGTTCGTACTGCTCCGCGTAGCCGCGCAGTTTGATCAGACCGTACAGCCCGTCGGTGACGTAGCGCTCGCCGAAGGTGTTGTGGTTGAACTGCAACCGCTCGGCCGGGCAGGGGAGTTGGTGAGGCGGTACGGGAATCCACAGGGCGGGCACGATGGCCTCGGCCGGCCGGTTGCTGACGGCGCCGTGCTGGATGGCGCGCTGCGCGAAGGCGTACCACTCCTTCCCGCACGTCTCGCTGGCGAAGTACCGCGGCGAGAACAGGGGGACGAAGACGCGGCAGGTGGCGAGTGCCCTCCCGAGCCGTTCCGGCCAGCCCTCGCCGCTGCGTATCTCCCGGTCCATGAACCCGGCATCGGATCCGGCGGGCAGATCCGTCAGCGCCATCACGTGACTGCTGAGATCGCGGAACAGGCGTTCCACCCACATGTCCGGGTCGGGTCCCCCGAGCCCGAACCTGGGGGTGTGCGCGTAACTCAGGAAGAAGTACGGCGGCCGGGGCTCTCGGGCGCTCAGGCGGTGGCCGGAGCCGCTCGTCCGGGGCGCGGGCAGGCCGCCACCGCGGCGCCGTTCGACGAGACGCTCCGCGTGGTGGGGCAGGCGGTCGCGCAGCAGGCGCAGGTCCCGCACCCCGAGCGACATCTGGATGCGTTCGCGGACGCCGTCGCGCAACCGCAGTGTGGTCGGTTCGCCGCCGGTGACGGAGAACAGCCCGCCCACGAGGATCTCGGCGAGGTCGGCTGCCCCGGCCTCAGGTTCGAACTCCGTTGCCAATTTTCGGAGATGGGGCAGGTCGAGTTCCTTGTAGGCCGCGCACAAGACCGCGATCCTTGCCGCTCTGGGGGACGCCGACAGCAGGTAGGAGTCGGCCAGGGAAGCCGCTGTGTACGGCGGTTCGTGCGGGGCGGCCGGGTTCCATGCCAAAGGGCCGGGCACCAGCAGGGCGTCGCAGCCACCGGCCGACTCGGCCGTCAGTGTCCGTGCCCACTGGCCCAGGCCGTGGCCGGTCAGCGACATCACCGGCAGGGGGACCCACGAGGGTCCGCCGCGTCCGCTTTCCGGCAAGGCGTGCAGGAGAGGAGGGGGCGTGAACGGCAGATCGGCGTTGCTCCTCGCCGTTGCCCGGGGCGGCTCGACACGCACGGCGGGCAGATCGAGCCCTGTGTGGCGCCAGAGTCTCGGGGGCAGTGGATTGATCAGCGCGGTGGGGGACTGGTGGAGGAGTGCGTACAGCTCCTGCCACCAAGCGGGTGCGCGCCACTGGGAGGAGGCGCAGTCCGAGACCAGGATCAGCAGCCGGTCCGCAGCCGGGCCCGCTGCCGGCCAGGCCGCCGGGCCAGCCGCCGAAGGCAGGTCACCGATCTGGACACTGCGAAACGCCCCGAGACCGATCAGCGCCCGGCCGAACACGTCGAGGTCATCGCGCCACACCGCCATGGTCGGCGACCGGTCGACCAGGACCTCGGCGTGGACGCGGGGCCGTTCCCCATGGCCTGCGGCCCAGTGCCGTTGGAAGGGTCGCAGGGCGTCGACCAGCCGCGCGGTGGCGTCGGGGAGGGCAGGCCGGTCCGTCACGGGGACTCCGTCCCCGGGCCCGACACCCTGAACCGGTCGCAGAACGTCAGCCACTCCTGGTTGTCCCAGACCAGTCGCAGGACGGAGATGTCCTTGGCCGGGGCGCCGCTCCACCCGCACCGGTAGGTGTCCAGGAGGCTGCCGGGCAGAGTGCGCCAGTGGTCGTCGAGCTGTTCGTGCAGCGAGGGAGCGAAGCCCCCGGCGCCGTGCGGCCACACCAGTACGGGGGTGTAGGCGAGCAGCAGGTCCAGCAGGCCCCCCGTGTCCGCGGTGAGGTGGTGGTCCAGCCCGATGGCGCCCGCGGCGTACTGCCCGCGGGCGAGGCGGGCGCCCAATGCCCCCGGATCGGCGGTCTCCCGTTCCGACAGCCAGTCCAGCGGCGCCGACGCGGCGGTATGGCTGTCGATCGCCGCCCAGCGGGCGCTGACCGCGGCCTCGGTGAGCCTCAGCAAGCGGGACGGCGCCAGGCGTTCACTCCAGTGCATGACGACGTCGTGGTGGACCCCGAGGAGCAGGGCCGATCCGGATTCCTCGGGGCGCCAGGTGGCGAGTAGGGCGCTGGGCGCCGCCACATGGACGCGGATCAACGGAAGTTGCAGTGTCGCGGCTTCGTCGCGGGCCCACAGCACGGCGTTGTCGAGCGCGTCCTCCACGCTCTCGCGGTCGATGGGACGCTCCGACTCCGGAAGGCAGCTGAAGGTTCCGCGTGCGAAGATCTCGCCGTCCAGGAGCAGCCAGGTCTCCAGCGACTCCGGCCAGTCCCCGGCGACCGACGCGTGGAGACTGGTGACCAAGGACAGGCGTTGCTCGGTCTGTCGGCTCCGGGCGTACGCCACCGCGTCGTTGAGTTCCTGCCCCGCCTTGATCTCCTGCGCCCATCGGATCAGTTCGGGATCCTGGTCGTCGCGGCCGGCCGCGCGGGCCAGGAGCAGGACGAACCGGGTGACCCAAGGGCGGCAGTCGCCGTGGGCGACGGGGTGGTTGAAGGCGAGGAAGTCGAGCACCTCCACATCGGTGTCGCACGGTGTCGCGGAGCCGGCGGGCAACCGTCGCTCACCCGCGAGCAGCGAGCCGAGTGCCCGGCGGATCCGCGGGGTGGTCAGTTCCGTGCCGATCCAGTCGCGCAGGAACTCCACGGTGCGGACCGCCACGTACAGATGGTCCGCGGCCTCCACCGCCCGCTCCCAGGCCGGGTCCGGCTCGACCGGGCGCGCTTCCTCCAGACGGTCCAGGAAAGTGCGTACGGCCGCCGTGCCGTCTGCCCTCGGAGCGGGTGTGGGCGGGTGCAGCCCGCCCAGCGCGGCGGCGAGCTCCTCGGCCGCGAGGGGTCCGCTGAGGATGCCCGGAGAAGTGCCGTGCCGGCGGTTGCGGGCGATCCAGAGCGGTTCGCCGGCGAACGGGTCACCGTCGTGGTGCGCGACGGTGACGTCCTGCCCCTTCACGTGCTTTCGCAGCTCCTCCGCGACGCGGGTCACCGAGAGGGCCTTCTCGTCGATGCGGATGCCGCGGCTCAGCAGGGTGGTGAGCTCCCGGGAGAGCGTCAGATCGTACGCGGGCTGACCGCTGGCGGACGCCATGAGCAGTGACAGACGGGTCCGGCCGTTGCGGCTCCCGGCCGTCAGCTGGGGCGCCGCGGGTATCGCCCCGGCCGCATGGCAGGTGTCGATGATGCCGATCAGCCCGTCCACGCCGGGGTGATCGACCGCCATGGTGAGCAGGGCGCTCACGTCCACGGCGCCCCGGCGCACGTCTTCGGCCGAGTCGTACGCCATCAGGTGGAGCGTGCCCGTGCCGCCGACCGCGAAGCCGTGCCCGAGCATGGCCAGCACCAGGACCGCGTTGCGGTCGGCGGCGTGCTCGACCGCCTTCTCCACCAGGCCCTGGATGTACCCGCTGGTCAGACCGTCCCCGACGAAGAGCGACTCGCCGTCGGGCAGGCCGGGGGCACAGCCGCCCAGCATGCCGTTCCTGAGCACCTTGTCGAGTTCGCGCGCGGCCGGGTCGAGGGACCCCAGCCGTGGCATGGACTCGCACTGGGGTGCGAGGACCAGCACGTGCCTGCGGGGGGCCCGCTCGGCCATCACCGGGCCTCCGAGGGCGCGCTGTCGTACCGCGCCGCGGGGACGCACACCGCACGTGCAGCCATCGCGACCTCCCCGTGCCCCGACCCGCACCACCGGCGGAGCCCTATCGCAGTCAATGTTCTTCTATCACAGTCGACTTGGTGTCGGTGTCGGTGTCGGTGTCGGTGTCGGTGCCGGTGTCGGTGCTCGTGCGGCGCCGTCCCGTTCAGTGCTGCCGGGTCAGGGCCGCGGGTGCGCCGGCCGACTGTGCTCCCTCCGACTCGAGGGTCAGCCGGTCGGGCTCCGCCAGGGTCACCACGTAGAGGTTGTTCCGGGGGCAGTCGAAGGTGGCCGCGACGTCGGTCGGGTGGCTGGTCGCGGCCGCGAGGACCGCCGTGTTCCCGGTGATCTGGCGTAGCTCCAGGGCCTCCGTGCATCCCAGGTTCCGTCCGGTGGAGACCTCCTCGACATTGCTGACCTGCCGGCCCACGACCTGGCCCACGGCCCCGGAGCGCAGAGTGACCGTGACGGTGAACGCACCCGTTCGCGCCCGGGAGATGCCGTCCGCGTCCGGAGTGCCGGGCCCGGCGCCGGACCACGTACCGGCCCACGACGGCGGTAGCGACGGTGCGGAGGACGACCGTTCGGACGGCGACGGCGACGGCGAGGCGCCGTGCTTCGCGGCCCCGTCGCCGTCGCCGTCCCAGGGAAGGATGATCAGGAGCGTGACGGCCGTGGCCAGTACGGCGACACCGGCCAGCGCGCCGATCGCCCTGGGCCGACGGGCCGCCGTCACCCACACGCCCCCACGACCCGAGGGGGCGGTGGCGGGGAGCGGAGTGCCGGGAGCCGTGGGCGGGTGCGCCGGTGCGCCGGGCACGGGCGGCAGCGCCGGGTGGGGCGGCGGCGTGGCCGTCCCCGTGGCGGCGGACACGGGGGGCTGCGACGCGGCCAGGAGACGCCGGAGCTCGGCCTCCCGCCGGTTGACGTCCGCGACCAGGGCCGCAGGCACCGCGCGACTCCAGCCCTCCTCCTCGGCGGCCCCGAGCCGCGCTTGTACGTCCTCGGCGGTCGGGCGGCGGTCCGGGTCCTTGGCCAGGCACTCCTTCACCAGGGGCACGAGCGGTTGCGGTACTCCGTCGAGCAGGGGCTCGTCGTGAACGATCCGGTACAGGAGGCCCGGCAGCCCCAGCTCCTCGCCGCGTGCCAGGAAGGGGCCGTGGCCGGTGGCCGCGTACACGAGGACCGCGGCGAGGGAGAACACGTCCGCCGCGGCCTCGGCCACGCAGCCGGTCGCCTGCTCCGGCGCGAGGTAGCCGGGCGTGCCGATGACCGCGCCCGTCTGCGTGCGGCGCGCGTCGCGCACGGCGCGGGCGATGCCGAAGTCGATGAGGAAGGGCCGCTCCGGGCCCAGCAGCACGTTGGCCGGCTTGATGTCGCGGTGGACCACCCCCGTCGCGCGTACGGCGACCAGCGCGGCCGACAGCTCCCGCGCCAGGCCCAGTACGGCCGGCCCCGCCAGCGGCCCGTTGCGGGACACCCAGTCGCCCAGCGACGGCGCGGCGACGTACTCCGTCGCCAGCCACTGCGGGGACGCCCCCGCAGGGCTGAAGTCGACCACCGAGACCGTCCAGGGGGAGCGCACGCGGTCGTTGGTGCGTATCTCGCGGGCGAACCGTTCGGCGAAGTCCGGCTCCAGACTCAGGTCCCGGTGCACGGTCTTGAGGGCCAGCGGCCGGCCGGAGGCCGTCCGGGCCAGGAACACCTCGCCCATCCCGCCCGCGCCGAGCCGCGCCAACAGGCGGTACCCCCCGATCTCCGGCAGATCACCAGGCTGCAGAGACTCCACCAACTCCACCGGTCCTCACGGCCGTTGCCGGCCCCCGCTGCCCGGGGCCCACCCCGCAGCCACCTTAGAGGACGAGCCCGCCGACGCCGTGCGGCGGACCCCGCCGGGGCTCGCGGAGGGGTCCGCCG
>NZ_JBHWVM010000119.1:0-20483 GCF_042736805.1 Streptomyces sp. NPDC060031 | reverse complement strand
GCCGCGGCCGCCGCTGTGGCCGCCGGGCTCCCGACGGGCGCCGCCACGGCCGCAGCCGGGGCAAGGGCCGCCGCGGGAGCGGCCGCGGGCCGGCGCCGACCGGACAGCGCCCTGAGCCCGGAGCCCGAAGGGGCACCCGGCCTGGCCCCCAGCCGGGACACCTCGGCGCCGGCGGTGTCGGCGAACAGCCTGTCGTCCGGCACCCGAAGTTCGGGCCCGAACAGCGTGGAGACCTGCGGCCGGGGCCGGCCCGTCTGGAGCGCGACGACCTCCCGCAGCACACCGGTCAGCTGGTCCGCCATCTCCTGCGCGGACGCGAACCGCCGTCCCGGATCCGGGTCGGTCGCCCGCACCAGCAGCCGGTAGAACGACTCGTACCGCCCGAACACCTCGATGTGCTCGGGATCCGGCAGCGAGTCCGCGAAGACGTTGGTGTACCCCTGGAAGTCGAAGGTCAGCACGGCCAGCGTCCGCGCCACCGTGTACAGGTCCGAGGCGACCGAGGGGCCCACCTCCGCGACCTCCGGCGCCTGGTAGCCCACGGTGCCGTAGATGGCCGACTCCTCGTCGTCCATCCGGCGCACCGCGCCCATGTCGATCAGCTTCAGCTGGTCCTGCTGCTGGATCGCGTTGTCCACCTTGAAATCGCAGTACAGGAGGTTCCTGCTGTGCAGGTGGCCCAGCGCCTCCAGCGCCTCGATGCCGTACGCGCAGGCCTGCTCCACCGGCAGCGGATCGCGCCGCCCGTCCGGCCGGCGCCGGTCGTTGGCGATCTCCTTCAGGGACTTGCCGCCGACGTACTCCATGACGATGTACCCGTCCAGCGAGCCGGTCCGCTGGTCCAGGTGCTCCACGAAGTTGTAGATCCGCACGATGTTCGAATGCTCGATCTCCGCGAGGAAGCGCCGCTCCGATATCGCCGCCGCCATCGCGTCCTGGTCGCCGGTGTCCAGCAGGCCCTTGAGCACCACCCACCGGTCCGACACCGCCCGGTCCACCGCCAGGTAGACCCAGCCGAGACCGCCGTGCGCGAGGCAGCCCGCGACCTCGTACTGGCCGTGGACGACGTCACCCGCGCGCAGCTTGGGCACGAAGGAGTACGGGTGCCCGCACTTGGTGCAGAACCCTTCCGTCCGGCCGGGCCGTTCACCACGCGAGCGGCCCACCGGGGCCCCGCAGTCCGAGCGCGAGCAGAACCGCTTGCGCTCCGGGACCTCCGGGTTCTCCAGCACGGCCGCCGAAGGGTCCGGACGGGGGACTTCCGGCACGCTGACCAGCCCGGCCCCGAGCCGGCTGCGCCCCGAGGACGCGGCTGCCGAGCCCGAACTGCGCACCGACACCGACCGGGTGGACGCGGCGCCGGACAGCGCGCGCGACAGCCGCCCCGACACCGACCGGCGCGAGGACGAGGACCGGGAGGAGCGGGCGGAGCGCGAGGAGGACGCGGAGGAGCGCCCGGAGCGCTGCGAATCGCCGGGGCGCGCCGCGCTGGTCATCGCGGTCGGTACGGACACCAGCTCCTCGGCGCCCGCGGAGACGGCGCCGACCGGCGCCAGCCCGCAGGTGTCGCAATACACCTCGCCGCCGCCCATGTCCTCGTACGCCCCCGGGCAGCCGGGGCGAACGCACGCGGTTCCGGTCAGGCTCATGCGTCCTCCTTCCCCGGCCCGCCGGGCCGGTGGTGATCCGGCAGGGGCTGGTGCTGCGGCTGCGGCGGAGCCAGCGACTCGGCGACCGCCCACTGGTAGCGCAGGACGGCCTGCTCGGCGGCACGCAGGTCGCAGGGCGCGCTCCACAGCATCCGCCGGGCCGTGTCGTACCGCTCGACCAGCAGCGGGTCCTCCGCCATGCCGTGCCGCGCCACCTTCGCCTTGTACGCGTCGAGCCGGCCGCGCAGCTCGGCCCGTACGGCCAGCGGCGCCGTCACCGCCGTCAACGATTCGCGGGCCCTGAGCAATTCCTCCTCGGCGCGCTCCTCCAAGGACTCCAGCAGCGGCGAGAGCCGGTGCCACCGGGACTGCCGCCGGTGCTCGGCCGCCGCGGACAGCTCCTCCTGCAGCGCCGTCGGCGGGCCGCTCACCGCGGGCACCTCGGACGCCGCGATCTTCGCGAGCACCTCGCCGCGCGCGGTCCGCGCCTCGGCCAGGGTCCGGTCGGCCCGCGAGAGCACGTCCCGCAGGCTGATCAGCCGCTGCTCGGCGTCCTGCCGTACGTCCAGCACGGCCTCGACCTCCCGGCGTACGTCCTCCAGCGCGAGCGCGGCCCGGTCGTACCGCACCGTGTCGGGACGGCCGCCCCCGGGAGCCGAACTCCCCGCGAGCGGCACCCAGAACGCCAGCGGGTCCGCGATCACCTGCGCCCGCAGCTGCGCCAGCTCGGCGGTGATGGCCTCCAGGTCGTCACCCGAGGGGTGCTCGCCCGGGCGCACTCCCACCGAGTGGGCCAGCGAGCGGGTGCGGTGCAGCTCGGCGGCGAGCAGGTCGATCCGGGCGGGCAGCGCCGACCACACCGAGTCGGCGGCCACCACCACGTCCAGCGAACCCGCGTACAGCTCGTTCATCCTGGCCACCAGCTCGGCCAGGGAGAACCGTTCGGCCAGCAGGGCGCCCTCCACCCCGGCCCCGGCGATCGTCACGCCGGGCCCGCGCAGCCGGTCGGTCAGCTCGACCAGGTCCTCCCGCGTGGGCCAGCGGCGCCGCTCGCGGATCGCCCGGGCGGCGGCCAGCGCCCCGCTGTAGGCGTCGAAGTACGTCCACAGCCGGGTGATGGCCGCGTCGGTGGCCGCCCACCGCTCCTTGGTGACCCCGGTGAGCCCGGCGCCCTCCAGCAGCCGGCGGCCGGCGTGGTCCTGCAGCGCGAGCAGCGAGGTCTCGACGGCCTCGTGCTCCGCGCCCAGCCGGGCCAGCGCACGGTCGACATCGTCCCGGTCCATCACCGCAGCGTTCCCGGGCAGGGGTCTGACATGGGGCTCCGAATCCGCCACCGGCCTCAGCCGTCCCGGTACTTGGGCTCGGGCGGTCCGCTCACGCCGGGCAGCACGGGCTTGAGGTGGGTTTCGTAGGCCTGCATCCACGGGCTCTGCGGGCCGCCCGCACGGTAGTTCTCCAAGACCTTGTTGACCCGGCGCACCAGATCGTCGGCGTCCTTCTTCATGGCCACCCCGTAGAACTCCTTGGTGAACGGGGAGCCGACCAGCCGGATCGACGGGTCCTGCGCGGCCTGGCCGGCCGCGAGCGCGTTGTCCGTGATGATGCCGTCGACCTCGCCGAGCTGCAGCCGGACCAGGCAGTCCAGCTGGTTGGGCACGCTGACCGACACCGAGCCGTACGACTCGGACCTGAGGGACGCCTCCGCCGTCGAACCGGCCGCGGTACAGATCCTGCGGCCCTTCAGGGAGGTGTCGTAGCCGGTGATCGTCGAGTCCTTGGGAACGAGCACCTGCTGCCCGGCCTCGAAGTACGCCGTCGAGAAGGCGACGTCCTCCAGCCGCTTGCAGTTGATCGTCATGGTCCGCACGACCACGTCGACGCGGCCGTCCTGGAGCGCGGGGATGCGCTGGCTGGTGGGGATGGCCCGGTAGATGACCGCGTTCTCGTCGCCCAGGATGTCCTTGGCTATGGCCTTGACCAGGGCGATGTCGAAACCGTCGAGGTGGCCGTCGACCGGGTTGCGGTAGCCCCACTTGAAGCTGTTCTGGTCCACGCCCGCGACGAGCTTGCCCGCGCTGCGGATCCGCTCGATGGTGGGGCCGTCCACCCCGGACGGGCGCAGGCTCGCCGCCGGGTCCTGGCAGGTGTCGCCAGGCACCCAGGGGGTGGCCGGGGCCGCCGCCGTCACGGCCGGCCTGTGGATCGCCGACGGGCGGCCGGCCTCGGGCGCCGCCTGGGCCAGCGGCAGCAGGACGGCCGCGGCCGTCACCGCGCAGGCGGCGGCCATCGCGCTCACCCCGCCCCAGCCGCGCAGCCGGCCCGCGAGCCGCCGCGCGCCGGGCACCGCGGACCGCGGTCCGGCCTGGCTCTCGTCTTCGCGCCTCACGCGTGCGTGCATCGCTCTCACCTGTACTCCGAAAGCCTGCGCCCGATGCCGAGCAGAGCCGCCCCCGCGGCGATGACCGCCAGGGCCGCGGCGCCCGTCACCAGACCGCCCAGCGCGCCGAGCCCGCCGCGGGCCGCCCGGGTGAACTCCGCCTGTTCGTGGGCCACGGCCTGCTCCAGGGAGGCGTCCACCGTGTCGAAGGCGGCCCCGCTGCTGTCCTTGTGGTCCTTGTCCCCGATGACCTGGGGGAGCGCCGCCTGGTAGTCGCCCTTCAGGTCCGTCTCCCGGGCCACCGCGTGCCGCTGCTTCCACTGCTTCACGCCGTCCATGGCGCCCGCGACGGGTTCGCGGCCCTCGGCGTCCTCGGCCAGCGCCAGCGCCGTCGCGAGCCCGGCGTCCAGGTCCTTCATGTTGTTCGTGAAGTCCACGTCGTACTTGTCGGACTTGTTGTCCGCGGCCAGCACGGCGCCCCGGGCGATCAGCGTCAGATTCTCGTTGGCCCGCGCCTGGAGCGAGGCGATGCGCGCGTCGTTGAGGACCTGCAGCGACTCCTGCCCGTCCGTGCGGGCCTGGTTCAGCTCCGCCCGGGCGACGGTGTGCCCCACGGCCAGCCACAGCAGCACCACCACCGACGCGGCCGACGCGGCGACCAGCCCGTGGTTGAAGACCCGGTTGGTGCGACGGTAGTTGCGCCGCTGCGCCCACCCCAGGAGGGCGAGCGCGAGCAGTCCCGCACCGATCGAGGCCAGCGGCAGGGAGCGGGCGTCGTCGTAGTCGGTGTAGAGGCGGCCGGTCTCCGCCTCGTAGAGCCGCTGCGCGGCGGGCAGCAGCTGGGTGCTCATCTGCTCGTTCGCGTACCGGAGGTAGGCGCCGCCCAGCGGCAGGCCCTGCTTGTTGGTGGCCCGCGCCTGCTCGATCAGGCCGGTGTACCGGGGCAACTGCTCGCTCAGCAGGGTGATCTGCTTGCGGGAGTCCTCGTCGGCCCTGGTGTTGGCGGCCGCGCTCACCAGCAGCCGCGAGACGTTCGCCACGTCCTTCTCGTACCGGGCGCGGACGTCCCGGGGCTCGTCGGACCCCGCGAGGAAACCGCTGGAGGAGGCCGTGTCGGCGTCCGCGAGGGAACGGTAGATGCTCGCCGCGTCCGCGCTCAGCGGCTGGCTGCGGCCCACCACGTCCTCGGCCGCGAGGACCCGGCCGGAGATCTCCCAGACGGCGACCGACCCGAACAGCAGGAGCAGGGCGGCCAGGGCCGCGCCGATGATCCGCAGCCGGCCGGGCTCGGTCGTCGCGGCCTCGCGCAGCCGCTCCACGCCCTCCGCCCAGGCGGTACCCCGCCCCGGCGGCCCGTCGGGCGGCACGGCGACGGCGCCCCCCGACGCGGGCGCGCGTGTTGTGACAGCCACCGTGACCTCCCCCTCGGTCCTCATTGCACCGCAGCAGTATGGCCGTACGGACGGGTCGGCCACACCACCAGGTGCGGATCTCCTGAGGGCGGCCCCCCGCCACCCTTCACCGTCAATACGTCCTTACGGCCGCCACGGTTCCAGACCTGAGCCACTCCGGGGCGGGTTCACCCGAAATGGGCACGGAGTTTTCCGTAGGCCTCGGGTGCGGCCCCGGCCGCGTCCAGCCCCAGCAGCCCGGCGCCCAGCACCGGCGGGGCCGTCACCACCGACACCCGGGCGTTCGGCGCCCGTTCGGCCAGCAGCTCCCCGATCCGCCCGTTCAGCTGCGGATGCCGGGCCGCGAGCACCCCGCCGCCCAGCAGGACGGGCGCCTCCTCGCCCAGCAGGCCGAGCCGGTCCAGCGCCACCACCGCCAGCGCGACCACCTCCTCGGCCTGCCGCTCCACGATCGCCGCGGCCACCGGATCGCCCGCCGCGGCCACCGCGAACAGCACCGGCACCAGCTCGTGCAGGCGCCGCTGCGCGAGCGTGCCCAGGTGCAGCGCCGCGATCAGCTCGTACATGGAGCCCAGCCCGAAGTGCCCCGGCAGCGCCGCCGCCAGCACCGTCGGGCCGCCGCGGCCGTCCTCGGCCCGCGCCGCCCACCACAGGGCCTCCCCGGCCAGTCCGCCCCCGCCGCCCCAGTCGCCGGAGATCTGCCCGAGCGCCGGGAAGCGGGCCGTGCGCCCGTCGGGGAGCATGCCCACGCAGTTGATGCCGGCCCCGCACACCACGGCCACCCCGCGCGGGCCCCGGGCCCCCGACAAGGCTCCCGTTCCCGTTCCGGTTCCGGTTCCCGTTCCCGGGCCGGGGCCCGTCTCGGTCAGCCCGGCCCGCAGGATCGCGAAGGTGTCGTTGCGCACCTCGGTGGCCGGGGCCCAGCCGCGCGCCCCGATGGCCTCCGCGAGCTGTCGCTCCTCCACCGGCAGGTCGGCGTTGGCCAGGCAGGCCGCGACCCGGTCGGCGTACGGTGCCCCGGGCGCGAGCGGCGCCAGGCCGGCGGCCGCGGCCGCCTCCGCGACGGCCCGACCGAGCCCGTCCACCGCCGCCTCGATGCCGACCCGGGGCGGCTGGAAGCCCCCGGAGCGGCCGGTGCCGAGCACCGTGCCGTCCGCCGCGATCAGCGCCACGTCCGTCTTGCTGTTGCCCGCGTCCACGGCGAGGACGGCGGGCCGGCTCATGCCCATGGCAGGTGCTCCTTGTTGTGCGCCAAGAGCCGGTCCGTCAGTCCCTCGGCGAGGTCGAACTGCCCCACCAGCGGGTGCGCCAGCAGCGCCTTGAAGACCCGCTCGCGCCCGCCGCGCACGGCGGCGTCCAGCGCGAGGTCCTCGTACGCGCTCACGTGCGCGATCAGGCCTGAGTACAGCGGGTCCAGCCGGGGCGCCGTCATCGGCACGGGCCCGGACCGGTCCACCCGGGCCTGCACCTCCACGACCGCGTCGTCCGGCAGGAAGGGCAGGGTGCCGTTGTTGAGCGTGTTGACCACCTGCACCGAAGACCCCCCGTCGCCCAGCAGGGCCGCCGCGAGGTCCACGGCCGCCTCCGAGTAGAAGGCGCCGCCCCGTTTGGCGAGGAGTTCCGGCTTCTCGTCGAGCGCGGGATCCCCGTACAGGCCGAGGAGTTCGCGCTCCATCGCCGCGACCTCGGCGGCCCGCGAGGGCTTCTTGCCGAGTTCCCGGACGACCTCGTCGTGCGCGTAGAAGTACCGCAGGTAGTACGAGGGCACCACGCCGAGCCGGTCCAGCACGGCGCGCGGCAGGCGCAGGTCCCCGGCGATCGAGTCGCCGTGGGCGGCGAGCAGGCCCGGCAGCAGGTCGTCGCCGTCGGGGCCGCCCTTGCGGACGCCGAGCTCCCAGGTGAGGTGGTTGAGTCCCACGTGGTCGAGGTGGATGTCGGCCGGCGTCAGGTCCAGCAGCTTGGCGAACCTGCGCTGGAAGCCGATGGCCACGTTGCAGAGCCCGACGGCCTTGTGCCCGGCGCGGAGCAGGGCGCGGGTGACGATGCCGACCGGGTTGGTGAAGTCGATGATCCAGGCGTCCGGGTTGGCGCGCCGGATCCGCTCGGCGATGTCGAGGACGACCGGGACGGTGCGCAGCGCCTTGGCGAGCCCGCCGGCGCCGGTGGTCTCCTGGCCGACGCAGCCGCACTCCAGCGGCCAGGTCTCGTCCTGCAGCCGGGCGGCCTGCCCGCCGATGCGCAACTGGATCAGCACCGCGTCGGCGTCCGCCACACCCGCGTCGAGGTCGGAGGTGGTGGTGATGCGGCCCGGGTGGTCCTGCTTGGCGAAGATCCGCCGGGCGAGGCCGCCGATGAGCTCCAGCCGCTCGGCGGCCGGGTCGATCAGGACCAGCTCGCTGATCGGCAGGGTGTCGCGCAGTCGCGCGAAGCCGTCGATCAGCTCGGGGGTGTAGGTGGAACCGCCGCCCACCACTGCGAGTTTCATCGTCACTACTAGCCTTTCACTCCGGTCAGGGTGACTCCCTCGACGAACGCCTTCTGGGCGAAGAAGAAGAGGACGATCACGGGTGCCATGACCAGCACGGTCGCCGCCATGGTGAGGTTCCAGTTGGTGTGGTGGGCTCCCTTGAAGGATTCGAGCCCGTAGCTGAGGGTCCAGGCCGCCGGGTTGTCGGAGGCGTAGATCTGCGGGCCGAAGTAGTCGTTCCAGGCGCAGAAGAACTGGAACAGCGCGATGGCGGCGATCCCCGGCCTGGCCATCGGCAGGACGACGCGCAGCAGGGTGCGCACCTCGCCGCAGCCGTCGACCTTGGCGGCGTCCAGGTACTCGTCGGGGATGGTCAGCAGGAACTGGCGGAGCAGGAAGATGGAGAACGCGTCGCCGAAGGCCATCGGGATGATCAGCGGCCAGAGGGTGCCGGACAGGTCCAGTTGCTTGGCCCAGAACAGGTACATGGGGATGACGACCACCTGGGGCGGCAGCATCATCATGGCGATCACGAGCAGCAGCGAGAGCCGCCGCCCGCGGAAGCGGAACTTGGCGAGCGCGTACGCGACGGGCACGGAGGACACCACGGTCAGCAGCGTGCCGAGCCCGGCGTACAGCAGTGTGTTGCGCCACCAGGTCAGGAAGCCGGGGGTGTTCCACACCTTCGCGTAGTTGCCCCATTGCCAGGTGTGCGGCCACAGGTCGCGGGTGAGGGCCTGCTGGTCGCTCATCACGGAGGTAAGGAAGAGGAAGAGGAACGGCAGGACGAAGAAGAGGGCCGCCGCGATCCCGAGGGAGTGCACGGCGATCCAGTGCAGCGCGTCCTTGCGGCGCGCGGTGCGGGCGGCGCGCGTGGAGCCGGAGGTGCCGCAGGATCCCGGGCCCCGTCGGCCGCGTGCCGTGCGGTCCGTACGTTCGGTCAGCTGGGTCATGACGTTCAGTCACCTGCCTCGATCAGCCCACCGCGGCGGCGCATGAGCAGCGCGGTGAAGGCCATGGAGAGGGCGAACAGCACGAGGGCGACGACACACGCGGTGCCGTAGTCGAAGCGCTGGAAGCCGAGGTTGTAGATGATCTGGGGCAGGGTCAGCGTGGACTTGTCCGGGTAGCCGGGCTCCAACTGCTGGCCCGAGCCGCCGATCACGCCCGCGGCCACCTTTCCCGCCACCAGGGGCTGGGTGTAGTACTGCATGGCCTGGATGACCCCGGTGACCACCGCGAACAGGATGATCGGGGAGATGTTCGGCAGGGTGATGTGGCGGAAGCGCTGGAGCGGTCCGGCCCCGTCCAGCTCGGCGGCCTCGTACTGCTCCTTGGGTACGTCGAGCAGCGCGGCCATGAAGATGACCATCAGGTCGCCCACTCCCCACACCGCGAGCGCGGTGAGCGCGGGCTTGGACCAGTCGGCGTCCGTGAACCAGCCGGGCGCGGGCAGGCCGACCGCCTCCAGCAGGGTGTTGACCGGGCCGGTGCCGGGGTTGAGCAGGAAGACGAACGCCAGGGTCGCGGCCACCGGAGGGGCGAGGTAGGGCAGGTAGAACAGGGTCCGGAAGAGTCCCGCCCCCGTCTTGATCCTGGTGATCAGCAGGCCGATGCCGAGGCCGAAGACGACTCGGCAGGCGACCATCACCACGACCAGCCACAGGGTGTTGCGCATGGCCGGCCAGAACAGCGGATAGTCGCCGAAGACGTACGACCAGTTGTCCAGGCCGTTGAATTCGGGCGTGCGGAAACCGTCGTACTTGGTGAAGGAGAAGTACACGGTGGAGACGAGCGGGTAGGCGAAGAAGACGCCGAACCCGATCAGCCAGGGCGACATGAAGGCCGCCGTGCGCAGCGCGGACCTGCGGCGCTTGGAGCGCAGCGGATCCGCGCCGGGGGACGCGCCGCTGGTGCGGGGAGGGGTGAGGGCGTCGGTCATCGGGCTACTTCGCCTTCGCGATGTCCGTGTCGATCTGCTGGTCGGTCTTGGCGAGACCGGCCGTGATGTCGGGGACGTCGCCCTTCTCGACGGCGTACGCGAAGTCCTGGAAGGTCAGCTGGTAGGTGCCGCCGTCGGCCTGGGCCGGGGTGGTGTTGGACTTCGCGTGCTTGGCGATGTCGATGAAGGTCTTGAACTCCGGGGTGACCTGGAGCCTGGGGGAGTCCAGCGCGGCCAGCGTCGAGGGCACGTTGTGGATGGCGTTGGCGAAGTCCACGACCGCGTCGGTGTCGGTCGTCATGTACTTCACGAGCTCCCAGGCGGCGTTCTGCTTCTTGCTGCCGGCGGCGATCCCCATGATGGTGCCGGCGAGGTAGCCCTTGCCGTAGTCGGCCACCTGGTCGTCGGGCACGGGCATCGGCGCCGTGCCGATCTCGAACTTGGCCCCCGCCGCCTTCGCCATGGCCGCCCGCCACTCGCCGTCGATCTGCATCGCGACCAGGCCCGTGTGGAAGGGGTGTTCGGTGCTCCACTCGTCGCCGAAGGTGTTGCGGAACTTCTCCAGCTTCTCGTAGCCGCCGAGCTTGGCCACCAGGTCCTTCTGCGCCGTCAGCATCTTCGCGAAGGAGGGGTCCTTGGCCAGGTTCGACTTGCCGTCGGCGGTGAAGTACGTCGGGCTCCACTGGGCGGCCAGCCGTATGGGGGTGGTCTCGTAGCCGTGGTAGGTCGGCATCACGCCGAGCTGCTCGTAGGTGTCCCCGCGGGCCACGGTCAGCTTCTGCGCGTCCTCGGCGAACTGGCTCCAGGTCACGGGCGGCTCGGTGATGCCGGCGGCGGCGAAGGCGGTCTTGTTGTAGACGAGGCCGTACGCGTCGTTGAGCAGCGGCAGCGCGCACTGGTTGCCGTTGAACTGCGTGTACTGGAGCAGGGTCGGGGGGAAGACCTTCGCCTTGTCGACGCCGGACTTCTCGAGGAAGGGGTTCAGGTCGGCGAAGGCGCCGGTGTTGCAGAACTTGCCGACGTTGTCGGTGGTGAAGGAGGCCACCACGTCGGGGGCCTTGCCCCCGCCCGCGCGCAGGGACTGGTTGGTCTTGTCGTCCGTCATGTTGCCGGTGACGTTGACCTTGATGTTCGGGTGCACCTTCTCGAAGCGCGCGATGTTGTCCTCGATGGCCTTGACCTCGCTGGGGGCGGACCAGCCGTGCCAGAAGTTGAGGGTGACGTCCTTGTCCGGGTCGTCGGCGGCCTCGCTGCCGCTCTGGCCCGTACACGCGGTGGCGAGTACGGACATCGCGGCGAGTGCGGTGGCTGCGGCGGTCAGGCGGCGCGTTCTGGGCATGGCGGAGTCACTCTCTGCGGGGGGGACTTTCCGGAAGGAGCGTTGCAGAAGAAACGGAACGGGCGGGTGGCGGCGGGCGGCGCGGTCAGCGCCGCGAGGTGTCGAAGACCTCTTCGCGGGTGGCGGCGAGGGCGCTCTCCAGCGCCCCGCGCAGCACGGGGCGTTCCCGTACCTCGCCGGTCACCAGGCGGGGTCGGGACGGGGCGAGGTCGGCGAGCTCGGTCTCGATCAGTTCGCGCAGCGGCTCCCCGCCGGCGGTGGTCACCGCGCCGGAGAGGACCACGATCTCCGGGTCCAGTACGGCCACCACCGCGGCGAGACCCGTGGCGAGCGCGGTGGCGTACGCCTGGAGCAGGCGCAGGTTGGCCCCTTCGGGTTCGGCGGCGGCCCGGGAGAGGAGCGCGACGGCCTGCGCGACCTCCGCCCCGGACAC
This sequence comes from Streptomyces sp. NPDC060031, assembly GCF_042736805.1. NCBI lineage: Bacteria > Bacillati > Actinomycetota > Actinomycetes > Kitasatosporales > Streptomycetaceae > Streptomyces > Streptomyces sp. NPDC060031. The sequence goes on along the minus strand of NZ_JBHWVM010000119.1, from coordinate 8,864 downwards.
CGGCCCGTGCACGGCCCCGTGTTCGGCGCCGGACCCGGCCCCGGAGGCGGGCACCGGCGGCACGGGGACGCCGAACCCGGCGGCGAGCGCGGGCAGCACCTCCATGCCGGCCAGGTCCTGGTAGCCGCCGCCGTTCTCCCGGACCACCTGCCTGGCCAGCGGACGGCCCGGAACCGGCAGGAAGCCGACCTCGCCCGCGCCTCCGGTCCAGCCGCGGTGCAGCCGGCCGCCGATCACCAGGGCGGCGCCGAGGCCCTCCTCGTTCCACAGCAGGACGAAGTCGTCGTGCCCGCGGGCCGCGCCGAGCCGCTGCTCGGCGATCGCGGCGAGGTTCACGTCGTTCTCGTACTCCACCGGCATCGGCAGGGCCGCCGCCAGCTCGTCGAGGAGGGTGGGGGACTGCCAGCCGAGGAGGTGGTCGGCGTAGCGCAGCACCCCGGAGCGGGGGTCGAAGGAGCCGGGGGTCGCGATGACCAGCCGGTGGATGTCGCTGAGGGGCATCCCGGCGTCCTTGGCGGCCTCGCCGAGGGCCCGGGTGACCTGTTCGACCGCGCCGGTGCCTTCGGCGTACGGGAGCTCGTGGCTGCCGACGACCTCGCCGGTGAGGTCGGCGACGGCGGCGAGGATCCGGCCCGGGGTGACGTCCAGTCCGGCGACGTGGGCGGCGCGCGGGTTGACCGAGTAGAGCTGGGCGTTGGGGCCGGGGCGGCCGGCGGCGGTGCCGGTGGCGACCACCAGTCCGGCGGCCTCCAGGCGGCTCAACAGCTGGGAGGCGGTGGGCTTGGAGAGGCCGGTGAGCCTGCCGATGCGGGTGCGGGACAGGGGGCCGTGCGCCAGCAGCAGGTCCAGTGCCGCGCGGTCGTTCATGACGCGCAGCAGACTGGGCGTTCCGGGGGTGGTTCCGGGTGTGGTGCCGGGCATAGGGGCGTCTCTCTCCCTCGTCGACATCGCGTCGCCGTCCGTCATGAACTGTTAGGTAAGTTTCCTATTGCTGTTTGAGCTATGTCAATGGAACGGCGCAAAGACTGCTGCCCCCGCAGGGAACCTGCGGGGGCAGCGGGCATGGGCGGTGCCCCGAAGCGGGGCGTACCGGGCTATTTGGATATGCGTGGCCCCATAGAGGCCGGCGGGATCTGCGCGGCCGGGATCGGGGTGGCGGCCAGGGACTGCGGAGAGGACGGGTTCGCCAGCGCCGACGGCGGGGCGACGGAGGCCGCGGGGTCGGCCGGCGCCGCGGCCGCGTCCTCGCAGTCATCGGCGGCCGGCGTACCCCCGATGATGCGGATGCCCGCGGAGTCGAAGGCCTCCTTGATGCGCCAGCGCAGCTCCCGCTCCACCGCGAACTGCTGGCCCGGCATCGTCTTCGCCGACACCTTCACCGTCATCGAGGCCAGCAGCACCTCGTCCAGGCCCAGCACCTCCACCGGGCCCCACAGCCGCTCGTCCCACGGGGACTCCTTGGCCAGGCCGTCGGCGACGGCCCGGACCACCTCGCGGATGTGGGTCAGGCTCTCGGTCGGCCTGACCTGTACCGCCACGCCCGCGGTGGCCCAGCCCTGGCTGAGGTTGCCGATCCGCTTGATCTCGCCGTTGCGGACGTACCAGATCTCGCCGTTGTCCCCGCGCAGCTTGGTGACGCGCAGGCCCACCTCCACGACCTCGCCGGAGGCCACCCCGGCATCGATCTTGTCGCCGACGCCGTACTGGTCCTCAAGGATCATGAACACGCCGGAGAGGAAGTCCGTGACCAGGTTCCGGGCGCCGAAACCGATCGCCACACCGGCCACACCGGCGCTCGCCAACAGCGGGCCGAGGTTGATGTCGAGCGCGCCGAGCACCATCAGGCCGGCCGTGCCGAGGATCAGGAACGAGGCCACCGAGCGCAGCACGGAACCGATCGCCTCGGAACGCTGGCGCCGCCGCTCGGCATTGACCAGCAGCCCGCCCAGCGCCGTGCCCTCGACGGCCTCCGCGCTGCGGTTCATCCGCGTGATCAGCTTGGTCAGCGACTTGCGCACCACCGACCGCAGGGCGGCCGCGATCACGACGATCAGCAGGATCCGCAGGCCGAGGTACAGCCATCCGGCCCAGTTCTCCTCGATGAAACTGGCGGCGTTGGTGACGTTCTGATGCGTTTCCCTCAGCGTCGTGGTCGCGTCCGGGGTGTCGGCTGCGAGAGGAAGCAGGGTGGCGTGCCAGGGCACGGAGGGACCTCCAGATGTAGCGATCTGCCCGCGCCAGGGGTGTACGGGCAGAGCATCCACACTAACGGGGCATCGCCTTGACTCTGTTGCCGTGCCCCGGGAGAGGCCGGACCCGCCCCGGGACGGCGCCGCCCCGCGATCCGGGTGTGGTTGAAAACACCTCGGACCCGTTACGGGCGCGTGGTGGCGCTTCGACCTGCCGTAAGGAGAGACTGGAGAGCAGATCGTCCCGGCGCGAGCCACGCGCCGCCGGCGTACAAGGAGGCAGTCCGTGCCGCACGTCCTGGTCCTCAACGCGTCGTACGAGCCCCTCGGTGTCGTACCGCTCCGCCGCGCGCTCGTCCTCGTCCTGGAGAACAAAGCGGTCTCCCTGGAGGAATCCGGCGCCTTTCTGCACAGTGCGACGAGAGCCGTCCCCGCGCCCAGCGTGGTCCGGCTCAAGCGCTTTGTGCGGGTCCCCTATCGGGGGCCCGTTCCGCTCACCCGGCGCGCCCTGTTCGCGCGCGACGGCGGCCGGTGCATGTACTGCGGCGCCGTCGCCACCAGCGTCGACCACGTGATCCCGCGCAGCCGGGGCGGGCAGCACGCGTGGGACAACGTCGTCGCCGCGTGCCGCCGCTGCAACCACGTCAAGGCCGACCGGCACCTGCTGGAGCTGGGCTGGCGGCTGCGCCACCAGCCGGCCCCGCCGTCCGGGCTGGCCTGGCGGATCATCGGCACGGGCCACCGGGACCCCCGTTGGATGCCCTACCTCCAGCCGTACGGCGCCGATGACGCCCTCGACCGCATCGGCGTCGCCGCGTCCTGACCGCGTGCCCGTGCGTGCCCGTGCGTGCCCGTGCCGTCCTACGGAGCGACCGCGCGGGCCTCGGCCGCGTAGAGGCTGCAGCCGAAGCGGGTCGCCCGTACGTCGCAGGTCACCCGGACGAAGCGGGTCCCCGGGGCGTCCATCCGTACGGAGTCCACACCGCCCCGGGAGGCCACCGTGGCCGCCGGGAGCCAGGTCACGCCGTCCGCGGAGGTCTCGACCCGGTAGGCCGACGGGTACGCCTCCTGCCAGTGCAGCGTCAGGAGCCCGACGCGGGCCGGGGCCGGGAGCTCGGCCCGCCACCACGCGCCGTCCACCGGCGGCGAGGACCAGCGGGTGGCGGGGGAGCCGTCCAGCGCCGCCGACGCCGGGAACTGCGCGGTCTCGTCCGCCGAGGAGGAGGCGCGGGCCGAGCGCAGCAGGTCCGGCCCGCCCGTACGGGGAACCGCCCGGACGGTCAGCGTGCGGGACTCCCCGGCGAAGGTCACCGGGACCCGGTAGGTGCCCGGCGGGGTCGAGGCCGGGACCGTGACCTCCACCGGGATGGAGACCTCGGTGCCGCGCGGCGCCTTCGCCTCGGCCGGGAGCCGCACCTCGATGCCCGGCGGCGGCGCCGCCGAGAGCGGGCCCCGGACCTCGCCGGGGCGCAGGGCCGCGAGCTGCGCCGACACCCGCTGCGGGGCCCCGCCGATCTCCGCGTCGGCGGCGTCCGCCAGTTCGAAGCGGGCCTGCGGCCCGTCCGCGAACCACGGCACCACCCGGTGCACGGCCGGGGCCGCTCCCGCCCAGGCCAGCCGTACCGCGTCGGCCCGCAGCCCGCCCGTGTCCGCCTGGGTCCACCCCGCGGCGGCCGCCTGCGCGACCTCGCGCCAGCCCTCGCCCGGCACGTGCGCCTCCACCGTGCCCCGGGTGCCCGGCGGGAGGGGGTCCGTCATCACCGTCACCGCCGACACCGGGCGCACCGCGTCCAGCCGGACCGTCCACGCGTCCGGCTCGTGGGACACCGTGCCGGTGGGGCGGGCCGCGCCGGTCCACGCGTCCGCCGCCTCCGTCGCCTTGGCGAGGAACGGCTCCAGGACCGCGCCGTCCACCCGTACGTCACCCGGCTCGGCCAGGGCCTTGCGGGCCGCGGCCAGGGCCTGGGCGGAGCGCCAGGCCGCCGCGCCGTCCCCGCGGGCCTGGGCCTGGAGGACGTCCAGGGCCAGTTCCCCCGCCGCTCCGTAGCGCGACAGCCGCGACAGCCACGGCCCGGCCTCCGAGGAGAGCCCGGGCAGCCGCTCCGGGGCCTCGCGCAGCACCCGCAGCGCGGCCCGCAGCCCCTCGCCCGCGGCCGGGTTCCCGGCGGAGCGGGCCTGCCAGAACTCCTCCACCAGCGGGCGCAGGTACGCCGACTCGGACAGGGCCAGACCCGAGGACACGGTGTTCCCGGCCAGCGCGGCCAGGGCCTGGCGGGCCCGGGGATCGGGCCCCGCGAGCTCGGCCACCGCCGCCGACCACGACTCGCCGGCCCGGTAACCCCGCGGGTTCCAGGCGAAGTCGGCCGCCGTGAACAGCGGGATGCGTGACAGCGTCCCCTGCGGCATCGCGTTGGCCAGCACCGCCGCCGATCCGCTCGCGACGGCCGGGTCCCGGCCGGCGTACGGGCCGAGGAAGATACGGCCCGGGTCCCAGTCGTTGACCGGGTAGTTGTCCATGGTGACCAGCGGATGCCCCAGCGCCGAGCGCGCCCCGGACAGTTCCTTCCCGGTGATCGTGCGCGGCACCACGCCGACCCCCGTCCAGGCCACCTCCACCCGGCCGGGCAGTGCGGCCGCGAGCGCCGTCCGGTAGGCGGTCGCACCCTCCTGGAAGTACTCCGTCGGCAGCAGCGACAGCGCCGGCGCCCCCGGATGGCGGTCCGCGAGGTGCGCCGCCAGCTCGGCCGCCACCTCCGCGTGGGCCTTCGCGGCGGCCGCCGGGCCCTTGCCGTACCGCTCCAGGTCGGCCCGGCAGCCCCACTCCGTGTAGCTGACGTCCTGGAACTGCACCTGGAACGCCCTGAATCCCAGCTCCCACATCGCGTCCAGCTTGCGGGCGAGCGCCGCCCGGTCGGCCGCCGAGGACAGGCACATCGACTGCCCGGGGGCCACCGCCCAGCCCAGTACCACCCGGTTGGCCCGGGCCCGCCCGGCCAGCTCCCGGAACTCCTGCCGCTGCTCCGGCGGATACTCCTGCCGCCAGTCCGCGCTGCGGTACGGGTCGTCGCCGGGCGCGAGCAGCAGCCGGTTCTGCTTGGTGCGGCCCATGAACTCCACCTGTGCGAGCCGCTGCTGCCGCGTCCACGGAGTGCCGTAGAACCCCTCGGTGATCCCGCGCACGGGCGCCGTCGGCCAGTCCCGCACCCGTACGCCCGGCACCTTGGCGGCGCCCGGCGCGAGCAGGGCGCGCAACGTCTGGGCCGCGTGGAAGAGGCCGTCCTCCCCGACGCCGGCCAGCGCGACCGTGTCCCGGCCTTCGGCCCGCCCCGCGGCGAGCCGGTAGCCCCCGTCCGGCAGGTCTCCCGCCTCGGCCGCGCCCAGGGCCCGCAGCGCCCGTTCCGCGTCCGGTCCCTGGAGCCGTACGACGGTGCCCCGTTCGGGCAGCGCCGCCCCGGGGGCCCGCTCGTGCAGGGTCCGTACGCCCGCCCCGCGCAGGGCTTCCCGTACCACCTGGGCGGCGTACGGGTCGGCGTCCGCGGGCAGCACCAGCACGGCCTCGGCGCCCAGCGCCACCGCGCGCGCCGGGTCGGCGGTCATCGACTGCGGCCGCGGCCACACCGCCGGCCCCTCGGAGGCGGCTCGCACCGGATCGGAGCCGGGGTCGAGCACGGGTCCGGGCGCGGCCCCGCCGGCGGGGCCCGAGGGAGGCGCGGCCGGGGCGGTGGGCACCGCGAAGGCCCCCGGCGGGGCCGCGGCCGTGGCGCCGCCCAGCAGGGTCCCGATGACGGCCATGGCCGCGGCCGCGGCCCGCTTCCTGCCCCTGGGCTGCACGGAGCCTCCTCGTCGCGAGTCGTCCCCCGCTCGTACCAATGAGCCCGAGCCCACCACCCGTGCGGGCAGGGTGTCAACGCGGGTGGGTGATCTGACCGGGATACGTCAGGAATGCGGTGCGGCCGACTGGGTATGGCTGCGGTGTTCTCCGGCGTTGTTCCATGGTTCTGACCGTTCCTCACGCACAAAGGAGTGCCCGACCGTGAACACCGCCGCCCGTGCCGAACTGTCCGCCGATCCGTCCGCCGATCCTTCTGTCGATCCTTCTGTCGAAAAGCCCGCCGCAGAGACCGCCGACCCGACCCGCCGCCCGCCGCTCGCCCATCTGCCCGCGCAGGCCGGGCCGGACGAAGGACCCCTCACCAGCGAGCCCCCGCTCGCGGGCTCCGCGCAGGCGCCGCTGACCAGCGAGCCCCCGCTCGCCGACGAGGCGCCGCTGACGAGCGAGCCGACCACCGCCGCCGCGGCCGCAGCCGCGGGGGACCAGACCTAGACAGGGATTCGACACATGGACGACCTCGACCGGCTCGCGGCCCTGTACGGCGTCGCCACCACCTACCAGCCCGCCGAGGACGTCACCGTCCGGGTCCCGCAGGCCACCGTCCGATCGGTACTGGGCATGCTCGGGGTACCCACCGCCACCGCCGAGGACATCCGGACGGCGGCGGACGCGGGCGAACGCGCGGCGGTGGCACGGCTGTTGCCGCCCGCGCTGGTGTGGTGGGCCGGGTCGGGGCCGCCCGTGGAGCTGGCCGGGCTGCCGCCCGGGACGCGGACCCGCCTGGAACTGGAGGGCGAGGAGCCGGGCGGCCGGCCGGCCGGCGGGGTGCCCCCGCTCGGCGTGCACCGGGTCCACGTCGAGGCCCCCGACGGGCGCACCGGGACGGCCGCCCTGATCGTGGCCCCGGACCGGGCGCCGGCCGCGCCGGAGCGGGCGCACGGACTGCTCGTCCAGCTGTACTCGCTGCTCTCCGAGCGCTCCTGGGGCATGGGCGACCTCGGAGACCTGGCGGAGCTCGCCCGCTGGGCCGGGCACACCCACGGAGCCGGCTTCGTCCAGGTCAACCCGCTGCACGCGGCCGTACCCGGAACCCCGACCGACCCGTCCCCCTACCGGCCCTCCTCGCGCCGCTTCCCCGACCCGGTGTACCTGCGCATCGAGGACGTCCCCGAACACGCGCGATGCTCCGACCGGCAGGCTCTCGCGGAACTTGCCTCCCGGGGCGCCGAGTTGCGCCGCGAGGTGCTGGAGAAGGGCGCCCTGATCGACCGGGACGCGGTGTGGGCCCTGAAGCGGGTCGCCCTGGAGCTGCTGTACGCCGTTGCCCGCACCGCCGAACGGGAGGCGGCCTACCGGGAGTTCCGCGCCGCGCAGGGTCCGGAGCTCGACGGGCACGCCGCCTGGTGCGCGGCCGCCGCGGGCGAGGACCCCCGGGAGCGGGCCGACTTCCACCGCTGGCTGGTCTGGCTCACCGACACCCAGCTCGCCGCCGCCCAACGGGCCGCCCGCGAGGCGGGCATGGCCGTCGGCATCGTGCACGACCTGGCCGTCGGAGTGCATCCGGAGGGCTCGGACGTCCGCACCGCACCCGAGGCCTACGCCGCGGGCGCCACCGTCGGCGCCCCGCCGGACGCCTTCAACGCGCGCGGCCAGGACTGGGGCCTGCCGCCGTGGCGGCCCGACGTGCTCGCCGCCACCGGGTACGCGCCCTTCCGGGAGCTGCTGCGCGGGGTGTTGCGGTACGCCGGCGCCGTGCGCATCGACCACGTCATGGGGCTGTTCCGGCTCTGGTGGATCCCGGAAGGGACCCCGCCCGCCGAAGGCGCGTACGTCTCGTACGACGGCGAGGCCATGCTGGCCGTCCTCGTCCTGGAGGCGCACAGGGCGGGCGCCCTGGTCATCGGCGAGGACCTCGGGACGGTGCAGCCGGGTGTCCGTCAGGCCCTGGCCCGGCGCGGGGTGCTCGGGACTTCCGTGCTGTGGTTCGAGCGGGACTGGACGGGTGGCGCGGACCCGCTGGAGCCGGCGGCCTGGCGGGCCGACTGCATGGCCACCGTCACCACGCACGACCTGCCGCCCACGGCCGCCAAGCTCGCCGGGGCGCACGTGGAACTGCGCGACCGGCTCGGGCTGCTGACCCGCCCCGTGGAGCGGGAGCGCGCCGAGGACGCCGCGGACACCGCCCGGTGGCTGGAGGTGCTGGAGGACCTCGGTCTGGACACCAAGGGCGAGGAGGCCGCCGTGCGGGCCCTGTACGGGTTCCTGCTGCGCACCCCGGCCCGGCTGGTCGGCGTGTGGCTCCCGGACGCGGTGGGCGACCGGCGGCCGCAGAACCTGCCGGGCACCTGGGACCAGTACCCCAATTGGCGGCTGCCGCTCGCCGACGGGGAGGGCCGGCCGCTGGCCCTGGAGGCGGTGGTCTCCTCGCCCCGGGCGAACGCCCTGCTGGGCGCGGTGCGCGAAGGGGCGGGGGAGCGCGGGTGACCCCGTACGGCACCCCCGGGCGCGCGGGTCGTTTAGGTGTTCGCTACGTTTGCACCGTGGACAAGAAGAACGCTCTGCGCGCCGGCGCCGTCACGGCCGGAACGACGCTGATGATGCTGCTGATGACGTCTCCCGCCCTGGCGCTGACCCGCGACGACGGCGACGACCCGGGCCCGGGCCTGAGCATTGGCGAGACGCTCGGCCTGTACGTGGCCCTGCCGATCGTGCTGTTCCTGGTCATCGCGGGTCTCGTGATCGTGGGCGACAAGTCGCGAAAGCAGCAGAAGGAAAGCTGACCCTGCGGGTCCGCTCCTGCTGAACCGCATGCTTCCGGGGCGCCGGGGGTCCGAACGGACCCC
>NZ_JBHWVM010000118.1:0-20594 GCF_042736805.1 Streptomyces sp. NPDC060031 | reverse complement strand
ACCCACCGGCTCAGCCACGGACTCGTGCTCGATCGTCATCTCACTCACTTGGCGTCTCCATGATCAACAGATCCGCCGTTTATTAGACACTCCCGGAGCAAGGCGCAAAGCGCTGCCACGGTCCTGTGACGTCCTTGTTCAGCGGCGGGTGGGCACCATCAGCAGCCGATCGGGGCGTTCCACGGTGCCGACGCGGGAGCGCACCGGGCGGTCGTCGGCCGGGCGGAGGCGCCATTGGGCCAGGGCGTTGGTGAGCATGAGGGTCAGCTGTGTCCAGGCGTAGCCGTCGCCGGCGCAGCGGCGGTGGCCGGCGCTGAAGGGGATGAACGCGTCCTTGTGCTCAGGGGTGATGCAGTCGGGGTGCCAGCGGTCAGGGGTGAAGGAGTCGGGATCGGGGAACAGGGCGGGGTCGTGGTGGAGGATGTGGGGGCTGAGGTAGACGCGGGCTCCGGTCGGCAGCAGGGTCTGGTTGAGGGGCACCGGTTGGATGGTGCGTCGCATGAGGAGCCAGGTGGGGTGGCGGCGCAGGACCTCGCTGAGGACCTGCCGGGTGTAGGGCAGGTGAGGGATGTGCTCGGCCTGGACCTGGGTTCGGCAGGTCACGGCGTCCAACTCGGCCAGCAGCTGCTGCTCGACGTCTGGGTGGTGGGCGATTTCGTGGAAGGTCCAGGCGAGGGCGGCGCTCATGGTGCCGGTGCCGGCGACGAACAGGTTCAGGATCTCGTCGCACACCACCTCGTCCGACATGCCGGCCCCGCTTTGGCGGTCGCGGGCGTGGACCAGGGTGGACAGCAGCCCGCCCAGATCCTTGCCTGTGGTGCGCCGCCGGTTGATCTCCTGCCCGATCGCGTTGCGCAGGGCGGCTACGGCCTTCTGGGCTTGTGGAGCGCTGCCTGGCTCGCGGGCGCCGGCCAGGCGGGTGCGCCAGGCCGCGGCCGGGGACAGGGCACGCCGCATGGCGCCGTTTCTCACGGCGGTCCAGGTTTTGACGGTGACCCGCAGGTCGTCGCTGGTCTGGTTGAAGATGATGTCGAGGAGCGTGGCAAGGGTGACGGCGTCGATCTGCCGTGCCAGGTCGATAGGGGTGTCCGGCTGCCAGGAGGCGGCCCAGGCGGCGGCGCGGTCGCTCATCACGTGGCCGAAGGAGGAAACTCGCTCCGGGCGGAAGGCGGGCTGGGCCAGGCGCCGTTGCCGGCGGTGGAAGTCCCCGGATGAGGTGACCAGACCGTTTCCCATCTGCTGGCGCAGTTCGTCGAACATTTCGCCCTTGTCGAATTTGCGGGCGTCGGGAACAAGGATCTGGCGGGTCAGGGCAGCACTGGTGGCGACGTAGACGTCCTGCGGCCCGACGCGGATACGGACCAGTTCCCCGTACTGGGGAAGGGAGCGCAGGAAGGGCAGCGGCCTGTGGGCGAGATGGTGGGCATGCCCCAGGAGCGGCAGCCGGCCGGGGACGAGTGGGGCGGGCCGTCCGGTGTCAGTCGGGGACGTCGTCACGGAGTGCCTCCTGCGGTTGGGGGGTCGTCTCGGGGCCGTGCCGCCGGGATTCGTCGGGCCTGATCTGACCTCCGACCGGCAGGTCCGATGACCGGCCGGTGGGTCAGGACCAGGGCGTCGGCGGGTGATGCGGCACGGACTGGCTGGTGATCGGGTCGGCGGTGAAGCGTCCGGTGACCGCCAGCCAGTGCAAGTTGGCCGCTGTGAGCCTCTCCACCAGCTCCACGTGGCGGCCCAGGGCATCGAGCTGGCCCTGCGGCAGCCCGGGGGTGGCGCGTAGGGATGCGGCAGCGGCGGTGAGGCCAGTGTGGCGCTGTTGGATCATGTCGGTCGCGCGGGCACGGGCGGCAGCGGCCGAGCAGCGGTGCCGGCGGGCGAGGACCGTGAGCAGGTTGTCCTGGCCGGCGGCCCGGTCGTCCTCCTGGCTGGCGAGGTCGTTCGCCCAGCCCGCGATGTCGGCCGCCGCCGATCGGAGCTCCGACAGTTCAGCCTCGAGTGCCGGTTCCTCGACCGGCTCGGTGTGGCCGGTGCGTTCCAGCACGGCCAGTAACGGGAACACGGTGATGGTGCGCCGCCGCAGCCGGACGTAGCGCGTCATGGACAGTCGGGTACCGGCGCGGCGCAATGCGACTTCTTCCTCGGTGGCGTCCAGGAAGTCCGAGTAGTGCGCGGCGAACCGCTCCCGCCACTGGCCTGATCTCTCTGGATCGGTGTGCTGCAGCAACTGGGCCAGGACCTTCGCGTGCCGGCCTGGCGTGGCGGACTCGCGTCCGGTGGCGAGTACCTCGCGTAGGGGCGCGGTGAACTTCTCCAGCTCTACCGGTTGTGATCCCAGGCCTCGGCGGTCGAATTCGTCGTCCACCCAGCAGATGAAGGCCGCCCACTGCGCGGTCAACACCACGTCCGCCGCACCGCCGTGCGGCAGCGCGCCGCCGGCCAGCACCGGGAGTCTCATCTGTGCCAGCCGCCGCTCCCCTTCGGCGTCGCTGATCACACCCTCCTGCCTGGCCCAGCGCAGCAGCTGGGCCGCGACCGGGTCCGATAAGCCTGATGTGGGGTCCGTCATAGGCGGATCTTGGCAGATCACCATCAACCGGGGACAGCGCACAGCAGGCCATGGCCAAAGGCCGCTGTTCTCCGCCTCCCGTAGAGGCGCCCGTCGGCGTCCGCTTCGCGCCATTCCCCGTTTGGCCGTGTTCTGCCAAGATCCGAACATGACTGACACTCCGCCTGGCTTGTCAACTCCTTCCGATCCGGCAGGTGTGACTGACGGCTCTACGGTCGGCTTCAGGCCGCCCGCGTCGGCGCCTTCCCGGAAAGGATCTAGATGAGAATTCCGGCGATCACCGGGGGTCTGCCCCGCTGGCCCCACGGTGCGTTACCTGTCGGCCTGTGGTCGGCCACACAACGGCTGCGCAAGCATCTCCTCGCCCGCATCGGCCCTGACGGGGCGGTACGGGAGCCCTGCCACAGCCGTGTTCTGGAGTCCGCCCTGTTACTGGCCCTCCTAGACCGCGCCCGGGTGGATCCTGCCGCCTGTCGCCGGGTGGCCGACTACCTGGCCCGGCACCTGGACTCCCCCGGGCAGCTTGATCGATTACTGGCCCGGGCCGCTCTGGACGGCCACCAAGTGGCGGATCTGCCAAGCCTCGGCGTCTTCCTTTCCCAGGCACCGGACTTCACCGGTACCCGCAAACGCGCCCTGCTCGACGCGGTGCTCCACCTGCTCGGCGTCGCACCTGCCACAGCCGGGCCTCCCCCTCCCGAAGCGTTCTCCCCGCACGGCCTGCACCCGTGGGCACTCGTCCAGGTCACCGCGGTGAAAGTCGTCCTCGCCCGTGCCCACGGGGCGCTCGCCGACATCAACGAGGGTGAGGTGGCTCTGCTGCGTTCCACGCAGCACCCCGGAACGGTGTGGGAGGGCAACCTCCTCATCCACCTGTCCGTGTTGCACGCCCTGTCCCTCGTGCCGGGCCACGAGCATCTGGTGGCCCAGGGGATACGGACCGCGCTGGCGCATCAGCGCCCGGACGGCGGGATGCCGTTCATCTGCGACGAGGACACCTGGGTCACCGCCACCGCCGGCCTCGCCCTGCACGCCGCCGGAGCGGGCGCACCGGTCCTGGATGCCATCGCCCGGCGCCTGGTCGCCTTGCAGCAGAGCGGCGGCGGATGGTCCTACACCGAAGGCGCCGAGCAACCCGACGTGGACTGCACCTCGGCCGCCATCGAGGTCCTCCATGTCGTGGACACGAGGGCCCACCACGCTACGATCCGCCGGGCGATCGGAGCCCTGCACGCGGTGCGAGGCCAGGACGGCGGATTCCCCACCTACTTGGCCGGGGCCCCGTCGGAAGCGGGAATGGCCGCGGCCGCTGCCAACGCCCTCACCACCCAGGGACCAGCCGAGCATGCCACGGCCGAGGCCGCCCTCGCCTATCTCGGCGCCGCGCAGCGCGCGGACGGATCGTTTCCGCCGGACTGGAGCAGCAGCCGCCACCACACCGTCTTCCGGGCCGCCCTCGCCGCCACCCGTCACCCGAGCGCCGTTGGGCACGCCGTCGCCCGCCGGTGCCAGGGCCTGGTACTGGGCAGCCAGAACAGCGACGGCGGCTGGGGCCAGCAGGACGGGGCACCCAGCGACGCGCTCAGCACCGCCTACGCCCTCATCACGCTGACCACAGCGCCCGGCCCCCAGGCCCCTGCGCCGGTCGGCACCGGCGCGGCCTACCTGCTCGCCCAGCAGCGCCAGAACGGGTCCATGCGCAGCGTCCCGGACTCCATCGGACCACGCCCCTTCCCGTTCGCCGTCCCCGTCCTCGCCGACGTGTTCACCCTCCTCGCCCTGGGACACCTCATCCACCGCATCACGCCGGATACCGACCGGAGAGGGCAGGTGGGAAACCGGGCGCGAGGCCGGCCCGTCGGCCGGATGTGAACTCTTTCCGGCCCGGCACCCGGCACCCGGCACCCGGCACCCGGCACCCGGCGCCTCACCGCGCCACATCCGCGGTCGGACCGTCAGCGCCCGCTCCGTCCCAAGTCCTGCTTCGACAGAGCTTCGAGAAGAGATGGACGGCAGTTGTGAAGAAGAACGCTCCCCGCCCCCGTACGACGGCCGGGTTGAAGGGCAAGGTGTGCCTGGTCACCGGCGGCGCGCAAGGCATCGGCCTGGCCATCACCCACGCCCTGGCCCAGCAGGGCGCGCACGTACATGTCGCTGACATCTCCGCCGAGCACCTCGCCTCGGCGGCAGCGGGCCTGGACGCCGCCGGGCTACGCGGGCAGATCACCCTCCACCAGGTCGACGTCAGTGACCGCGCCGCGTACGAGCAGTACATCACCGAGGTGCACAAAGCCGGCGGGCGCCTGGACGTCCTGGTCAACAACGCGGCCTTCGTCAAATGGGCCGACGTGGCGGACATGAGCGTGGAGGACACGCAGCTGACCATGCGGACCGCCTACGACGCCACCGTCGTCGGGGTCAACGCCGTGCTGCCGCTGATGCGGGCGGCCGGCGGCGGGGCCATCGTGAACATGGGCTCCGCGGCGGGCGTCGTCTTCGTCAAAGGCCCCGCGGCGGCGTACGCGGCGTCGAAGGCGGCGATCAACGCCTACACCCAGGTCCTGGCCGGCGAACTCACCGCCTCGCCCGTCCACGTCATGCTGGTGCGGCCCGGAACCGTGGGCGGCACCGAGTTCTTCGGCCGCCACGTCCCCTCCCACCTCATGCCCCGCATCGCCGACTTCCTGCCCGTCTCCACCCCCGAACAGGTCGCCGACGCCGTCATCAACGGCCTCCTCCACCAGCGGGACATCGTCGACGTCCCCGGCTACCTGCCGGCGATGTACCGTGCCTACGCCATGACCCCGGGCGTCTTCCGCACACTCGCCTCCCTCGGCGGCCCGGCCCGACGCGACTTCGGCCGCCCGGCCCGGCGGTCACCCTCCCGCCGGCCCCACCACGCAGTGGCAGGAGCCGGAACAGACCCGGGCGCAGGGGCGCCAAGGACGGCGGGACCGATCGAGCGGACCGTGCACCGTGTCGGCTCGGCACGCTGGGTCGGTGCTCTGGCACGGGCCGCACTCGTCCCCCTCGACACCGCCCTGCAGACGCGCACGACCGGCCGGTTCAGCGTCGGCCGCGGCCTCAACGTGGCCTCCCTGCTCCTGACCACCACCGGAGCCCGCACCGGCCGCCCCCGCCCCACCCCGCTCTTCTACGTCGACCACGCCGGCGGCTACGCGGTCATCGGCTCCAACTTCGGCCAGGCCCACCACCCGGCGTGGACCACCAACCTCCTCAAGACACCGGCCGCCACCGTCACCCTCGCAGGAGTGCGGATTCCCGTCACCGCCCGCCTCGTCGACGGCCCGGAGCAGGAAGTGATCTGGAACAAGATCCTCACCGTCTCCCCCGGCTATCAGGCCTACCGCGACCGCTCCGGCCGGAACTTGCGCATCTTCCATCTCCAGCCCGTCGGCAGGACACCCGCGCAGCAGTGAAACGAACCCGCCCGTCAGACAACGTCCACCAGCCGGCTGCCGGAACCGCCGGCGCCGAACAGCACAGGGAAGTCACCGTGGAAGAAGATCAGAGGGTCACGCCGTATCCGTCGGGTGAATCGGTCGGAGCGTTCTACGACCAGATGAGCGCGTTCTTCGCCTCCGTGTTCGGCGAGCACCTCCACTTCGGGCTGTGGGACCAGGACGACGACTCCCCTATGGAGACCGCGCAGGTACGCCTGACCGACCGCCTCATCGACCTCCTGAACCCGCGGAGCGACGAGTACGTCCTGGACGTGGGATGCGGCACCGGACATCCCGCGATACGCCTCGCCCGGCGCACCGGCGCGAGGGTCCTGGGAGTGAGTGTCAGCTCCTCACAGGTGGCAGGCGCCACCGCGGCATCGAACAGCGCCGGGCTCTCCACACGAGTCGAGTTCGTCCAGGCCGACGCGATGAAACTGCCCTACGAGGCGGGGACCTTCGACGCCGCTTGGTCCATCGAGATGCTCTTCCACGTCCCCGACCGCCTCCGCGTCCTGCGGGAAATCCGGCGTACCCTCAAGCCCGGCGGGCGGATGGTCCTCACCGACTTCGTCATGCTGGAGCCGCTCACCGACCAGGAATGGGAGCTC
Source organism: Streptomyces sp. NPDC060031 (assembly GCF_042736805.1). NCBI lineage: Bacteria > Bacillati > Actinomycetota > Actinomycetes > Kitasatosporales > Streptomycetaceae > Streptomyces > Streptomyces sp. NPDC060031. The sequence goes on along the minus strand of NZ_JBHWVM010000118.1, from coordinate 13,956 downwards.
CTCGCCCAGGGCTTCGCCTTCTCCTCCCTCATCCACCCTGACGGTTACGCCGACGTCATCACCCGGGCCGACCTCGAAGTCGTCCAGGTCCACGACGTCACCGCCCACACGAGAGCGACCACGCGGGGAATCGCCGCCCGCTTCGAGCGGGACAAAGAACAACTGGCCGCCGTCTACGGCACCGAATTCGCCGCCCAGATGGAACTGCTGCTGCCGCTGTGCCTGTCGCTCGTCACCGACAAGATCGGCTACGTCATCGCCGAAGCCCGCCGCCCCCACGACGCATAACGCACGGCCCCGGTGGATGCCTACGAGCGCGGGCATCCACCACCGTCCGGGCAACGCGTACACGACCACCGTGCCCCGACCGGCTTCCACCCGACCGTCAACCAACCCCGAAGCGGGCGTGCGACCACACCGCGACCACCAGCATTCCGGGCATGGAAAAGGCCGTCCTCTCATGTGTGAGAGAACGGCCTCCGACCTGCGAAAACGCTGGTCGGGACGACAGGATTTGAACCTGCGACCCCTTGACCCCCAGATCGATGGGCCAGGGGGAAAATCATGACATACAGCATAAAATGAGGGCGCGCAGCGTGCACATCCGTACATGCTGTGCGCCCATCGATGTGGGCACTGGTCCCCAACTGGTCCCCAAGGGGCACCACATGACCATCGGGCCTGCCAGCCGACACAGACGGCCACCAGGGGGAAAGCGGCTCACGAAGCGGTGTGGCTCCGCTTCCGTTCGGCTCGGTGTCGCAGGTCGCGAATGACCTCATACCAATGCCAGGAGCCGCCTCAGTCGCGGCCCTCGCGCCCGCCGGGCTCCCAGTCCGCAACCTCGTCCAGCTGCTTGATCAGGACATCCGGATCGACAGGTACACGGTGCGCAAGGCCGCCCGCCACCGCTTCGACACCGAACGGGTGAAGCACTCTCACGCGAAGCCATCGCCCGAACCTCACTCGGGCGGTTCGATTGGCCAGCCCAATCCCGATCGGCGGCGGCCTTCCTGGCGAGCTCACCGATGGCGCCCCGATCCATCACGTGGCGCAGCAGCCACGCCGTGAACCCGTCCACGGGGCCTTCCCTGTCTCCAAGGTCACCGGCCTCGGCGCACGACACCGGGCAGCCGGGCGCCGACGGGGTCGGCGCCCGTCCCGCGCAGGTAGCCGTCGATCGCCCGGCCCTGCCCGGCTCCACCCACGACCTGACGGCCGCACGAACGCAAGAGATCGTCGACGCGCTCGCCGCCGCGGGACTGAAATGCCGGGCGGCAAGGCGTACCAAGGCGCCGGCCGGCACATCCGAGTCCCCTTCCGTGGCCGCCGGCTCAAGCGATGGAAGCGACGACACAACAGCAGCCACGCCAAGATCCGGTGCGTCGGCGAGCAGGCCACAGCCGTCCCGTCCTGAAAGGCCGGCACCTACTGCGGAAGCTCCGCTGCAGCACCAACCGGATCACCAACATCGTGAAGGCCGTCCTCGTCCTTCACCACGCTGCGCGCAGGATCCGCCGGTTGTTCAGGGACCAGACGATGCCGTCCGTGGAGGCTCCGGCAAGGTCCGCGGCCCGGATGTTGACGTCGGCGGCGGTGAGGTGCGGGGCGCCCGCGGCGTCCCGCGGATCCTCGCTGCAGACGAGGTCGACGGTGTGCCCCCGCGCGGCGGCGTGGGCGACGGCACGCCGCAGCAGGGCTCCGTCACCGATGCAGATCATGCGGGGACCTCTCTCCGGGCGGCTTCCACGTGGGCACACACGTGGTCGAGGGTGACGTCGCGGACGAGGGATTCGAGGCGGCTCATGAACCAGCGCCCCTGGGCTTCGGTGAGCAGGTCCGAGGAGACGGCGTCGAGCATCTCGACGAGCGCCAGGGAGTCGCCGCCCGGGAGCTGGAACTCCGCACCCGCCGTGAGGTTCCCCGCGTCCACCCCGAGGATCGCCGCCCAACGGCGGGCGACTCGTTCCTGGAGCGTGGCCGGGCTCGCCGTCGCGGGATCCGGTTCCGGGCCGCCCGCTCCGAAGGGGTAGAGCCGCGCGTCGAGGTCCGCCTTGCCGCCGACCGTGCGGGGGATGCCGACGACGGTCGTGACCCGCGCCGGGACGCTCATGCGGTGGCGTCGGGGAGTCCGTCCAGGAGGGCGGCGGCTTCGGCGTAGCGGGGGTGGTTGAGCTCCGTCAGGGCGCGGTGGGCCGCGGCCAGGGTGGTACGGGCCTCCTCGTCGCGGCCGAGGTGGTGCAGGGCGATGCCCAGGTCGAGCCGGGCCGGTTCGCTCCAGGCCGGCATGTCCGCGGCCTCGAAGGCGGTGAGCGCCCGGCTCAGGGCGGCTTCCGCCTCGGACCAGCGGGCGAGTGCGGCCAGGTCGCACCCGAGGTGGTGGAGGGTGGCGGCGTGGTAGACGGCGAGCAGGTCGGGTGACTGGCCCGGGATTCCCGCGCGGCAGATGGCCTCGCTGCTGCGGTGGATGGCGAGTGCCTGGCCCGCGTGGCCGGTCTCGCGCAGGACGACGCCGAGGGTGTTGAGGGTGGTCAGTTCGGCGAGACGGCCCTGGGGGGTGGTGTTGTCGCGGTGGCAGGCGGCGGAGTCGCGCAGCCAGGCGATGGCCTCGCCGGTGCGGCCGAGGCGTTTCAGCGCACCCGCCCCGTAGCCCAGGGCCCAGCCCATCTGGAGTGGGTCACCGCACTCACGGGCCGCGGCGAGGGCCGCGGCGGCGGTCTCCAGGGCGGCGTGGTGGTCGTAGGTGCACATGTTGTAGGCCCAGGCCAGATAGTTGAGGTGGACGGCCTCCTCCGCCCGGCTGCCCAGCGCGCGGGCCGCGGTGACGGCGAGCCGGAAGACCTCGACCCACTGCTCCCAGTGCTGGGTGCGGTCGGAGAACCAGTGCATGGCCTCGGCGGTGTCGATGACCTCCCGGTGCCATCCGGCGGCCTGGGCGTGGTGGAGCGCCCAGAGCCACTGGGCGCGTTCGGCTTCCAGCCAGGCCCGGGCCGCTTCGCGGCCGGTGGGGGCGGTCGCGGGGTCCGGGTCGCCGTCGCGGGCCCGGCAGTGGTCCGCGTCGAAGTGGAGCGCCGCCGCCGTGGCCCGGCTCAGCATCCAGCGGGCTGTGCGGTGACGGGCGCCCACGAGGGCGGCGGGGTCGTCGTGGTCGGCGAGTTGCTCGGTGGCGAACAGTTTCAGCAGGTCGTGGAAGCGGTAGCGCTCGGTTTCCGGGTGGGGTTGGAGGAGTCCGCGGTCGGCGAGGTCCTCGATGCACAGCCGGGCCCGGCGCAGTGTGGTGCCCGCGAGCAGGGCCGCGGTCTCCGGGCTGAAGTCGGGTCCGGCGGCCAGGGCCGCGCGTCGCAGCACGGTGCTGGCGGCCGGGGGGAGACGGCGGTAGGACAGGGCGAACGCGGCCCGCACTTCCAGGTTTCCAGCCTTCAACGCGTCCAAGCGACTTTCTTCCCTGGTGAGTTGGGCGACCAATTTGCCCAAGCGCTCCTGTGGTCGGACCGCCAGGCGCTGTCCGGCGATCCGGACGGCCAGCGGCAGGTGTCCGCACAGGTCGGCGAGGTCGCGGGCGGCCCGGGCTTCTCGGGCGACGCGCGGTGCGCCGATGATGCGGGTGATCAGCTCGACGGATTCCTCGCGGTGCAGCAGGGTGAGGTCGACGCGGTGGGCGCACTCCAGACCGGCCAGGGCGTGCCGGCTGGTGATGACGGTCAGCGAATCGCCGCGGCCCGGGAGCAGCGGGCGGAGCTGGTCCTCGTCGGCGGCGTTGTCCAGCAGCAGGAGCAGTCGGCGGGTGGCGATGAGGGAGCGGAACAGGCCCGTGCGGTCCTGGGTCTCGTGGGGGACGCCGCGCTCGCTCACGCCGAGGGCGCGCAGCAGCCGGGACAGCACCTCGCGCGGGTCGGCGGGCCGCTCGTCCATGCCGAGCAGATCGACGGCGAACTGGCCGTCGGGGTAGTGCGGGGCGAGGCAGTGCGCGGCGTGGACGGCGAAGGCGGACTTGCCGAGGCCCGGTTGTCCGGCGACGATCGCGACGGGTGCCCAGTCTCCCGGGGGGCGTTCGGCCAGGGTGCGCAGGTGGGCCAGGGCCTGGGTGCGGGCGGTGAAGTCACCGAGGTCGCGCGGGAGCGGCAGGGTGCCCGAGGGTACGGCGGCCGGGCGTGAGCGGGGGCGGCCGAAGGCGGCCACCCGTTCCAGGTCGCCGCGGTCCGCGGTGTCCAGTGCGAGTGCGCGGGCCAAGGCCTGCACCGTATGGCGCTGCGGTCCGCGCGTACGGCCGCGTTCCAGGTCGACGAGGGTGCGGACGCTCACTCCCGCGGTGTGGGCGAGCCGCTCCTGGGTATGGCCGGCGCGCAGGCGCAGGCTGCGCAGCAGCTCCCCGAACCCGTCGGGCGCGGATCCGCCACCGCTCATGACGGACCGGCCGCTGGTGGACGTCTGGTGACAGGGGCTCGGCAGGGCTGCCGCACGTGGAACGCTCCTCGTGGTGCTGCGCTCCCCCGAGCGCGGCGCGAGCTGTACGGCAGAAGTATGCCGGATGCAGTCCTGCGGGCTGAATCGCCTGGTCCGCACTGCCGGGCGCGTGCTCGACTGGGTCCGGCCGCACCTGCCGGGCACGACGTGCCGCGACACGGCACGGCACGGCAGGCCTCCGGCCTCCCCCCTCACACACACCGCACGCCCCTCTCGTGATGCGGTGCGCCCACCTCATCGAGATCACCACGGCGGCACCACCTCATGGCCATGACCATCGCCATGACCACGGCGCCGGCCCGTGGAAGGACACACCATGACATCGACCCCCCTGTCCCTGACGAGCCCGGATCGTCCGGCCGCCCGCTACACCGTGGAGGAACTCTCCCGGATCGTCGGCATGTCGCCGAGGAACGTCCGGGCGCACCAATCGCGCAAGCTGCTGCAGCCGCCGGTCCGCAGGGGGCGGGTCGGCTACTACGACGACACGCACGTGCGCCGGCTGGAGCACATCGTTTCGCTGCAGCGGCAGGGCTTCAACCTCGTGTCCATCGGCGCCATCCTCGGTTCGGAGGGCCGCGACGACGACCGGGAGAAGCTCATCACCACCGCCCTCCAACGCGCGATCCGGGAAAGGCCCGGCGTCTTCCGCTCCCTGAACCGGCACGGCGTGGTCGGCTGGGACGAGGAGGGCGCCGTGCGCATCGCCCGGCCGGGCGTCCTGCGCGCCGCCCTCGACCTCGTCCGGGCCGGGATCCCCGCAGCGGTCACCCTGCAGTGCCTGGCACGGTTGCTGGACCGGATCGACGGCGCCGCCGCCGAGCTCATCAAGGTCGTCGGCTCCGACATCCTCTCGCTCGACCTTCCCGGCCACCCGCGGATCGCGGTCACCGGGATGGACGACCACAGCACCGGCACCTTCACCCAGGGGTTGGTGGAGCTGCTGGCGAGCGCCTTCCGTGCGGCTGCCGAGAACCACGGGCGGGAGCTGGCCGCGGACCTGCTGGCGAGCAGTTACGGGGCTGCGCCCTGGGTCGAGGAATCCGTCGTCGTCGAGAACGGATGAACAGGCCGATGACACGGTTCCGTGCCGCGGTCGCTGCGGTGTCGGGCACGGGATCGATCCGTTCGCCGAGGACCGGACCCATCCGCCCTACGGTCTGTAGCGGCCGGTCCTTGCGCAGGAAATGCGGGACGGACGACCAACCCCCCGACTGCCGCGAGCCGCACGCCCCCGAACCGATCCGCCCGGATCCGCCCTTCCTCGCCCCGCCCGCCCACCGCACGACCGTCCCCGTATCAGGATCGTGAAATCCCATGAAACGCACGTCCCCGTTTCCGGGCGCCACCAAGGTCGAGAGCTATCGGCTGCGCGTCGACGCACGGTTGACCCACGAGCCGGGCGGGTCCCTGGTGTTGGAGCAGTCCCGGTACCGGCTGCGCCTTCCGGACCCGGAGCCCGGCCGGCGCGCGCTGCTCCTGCGTATGGCCGAGGGCTGGATGAGCGACCTCCAGATAGCCCAGCTCGTCACCGGCCTGGAGGGCGAGACCCGGATCCTTCCGGCCCAACTCCTGGTCCGCCGCCTGCTGTTGCACTGTTGGCTGGAACGCCGCGTCTACGCCGGGGCGCGAGCCCTGCTGGACGTGGTGCCCCGTGGGATCGGGGCACAGAGCGGCCCCGTCCGACGGCTGCACGGCGCCGAGGTGGTCTACCGGCTGTCCCGCTTCGCGGTGCTGCGCACCGATCGGGGTCGGATGCTGGCCCATTCCCCACTGAGCACCGTCGCCATCGCCTGCACGCACGCCCAGTTGGGCGCCGTCCTGGTGGGCGCTGCCGCGGACGGGGTCGGCCGGCTCGACGTGGCCAAGGCACTGGAGGTGGACGAGCCCACCGCCGGGCACGTGCTCGACGAACTGCTTGCCGCCCACGTGCTGGTGACGTCCGAGGAGGCCGAGGCCGAAGTCAGCACCGCGCCGATGGGCCTGTGGGCCCCGGAGGAACTGTGGCTGCACGACCGGACGCGGCCACAGCGCCACGCGGCACCGATCGGCGCCACCCACCGCTTCCGCGGCGTCCTGGAGCCGGAGCCGGGCCCCGAGCCGGAAGCGGAGCCCGATCCCGCACGGTTCGGCGGCCCCACCGCGCGTCGTACGATCGTGCTGCCCGGGCCCGCCCCACACCCGGCCGGAGCGACACCGGACTCGCTGGCCGCAGTCATGTCACGCCGCCGCAGCATCCGCCGCCACGACGACGAGCGGCCGATCACCGCGGCCCAACTGGGCGAGTTCCTGCACCGGGTCCAGCGTCTGGGACCTCCCGCTACCGGTGGCGCAGCAGGCCCGGAGGGCGGCAGGCGTCCGTACCCGGGGGCGGGTGGGATCGGCGAACTGGAGATCTATCCGCTGGTCTCGCGCTGCGCCGGCCTGGAGAGCGGGCTCTACCACTACGACTCGGCGCGGCACCGGCTGGCGGCCGTCGCCGCCACGGGCCCCGAGACCGCGAAGATGCTGTCGTTCGCGCGCGCCACGGCCACCATGCCGGCCCCGCCTCAGGTGTTGTTCATGATCACTGCACGGATCGGGCGCCTGATGTGGAAGTACGAAGGCATTCCGTACGCCCTGGCGCTCAAGGACGCCGGAATCCTGACCGCGTGGATGTACCTCGTCGCCACCGACATGGGCCTGGCCCCCTGCGCGCTGGGGGCGGGGGACGTCGCCTCGTTCACCGCGCTGTCGGGACTGGACGCGCTGGTCGAACCCGCCATTGCCGAGTTCACCCTCGGCTCTTGCCCGCCCGATTGCGAGGAGCAGCCTTGAGATTCCGCAAACAAGCCCTTCGAAAGCTCGAATCGCCCGAGCAACTCGACGAGATCGCCCGACTGGCCTCGATACCCACCTGGTTGACGACGGTGGCGCTCCTGGTCGTGGTGTTCTCCATCGGCACCTGGTCGGCCTTCGCCACCGTACCGAAGACCGTCGACGCCCCCGGGGTTCTCACCCACGCGGCGGGGGCCGTCACCCTGGACGCCACCCGGCAGGGGCAGGTGGCCTCGGTCCTGGTGGCCCCGAACCAACGGGTCGGCAAGGAGCAGCCGCTCTACACCCTGGTCGGTCAGAACGGCGTGACCGAGACGGTCACCGCGCCGTGGGCCGCGCACGTGGTCAGCGTGCGGATCTCCGAGGGAGAGATGCTGCTGCCCGGGAACAAGGTCGCCGTGCTGGAGCGGTTGGACACGCCCGGCGACCAATTGGAGGCGATGGTCTACGTCCCGGCGGCCCACGCCCCGCTGCTGCGCGTCGGCATGCCCGTACGGCTGTCGACCGCGGTGGCGCCGGTGAGCGTCTTCGGCACGCTGTCCGGAACGGTTTCGGCCGTAGGCTCCCTGCCGGAGACCGAGGAGTCCCTGCACGCCTTCCTCGGCGCCGGCCGCGACGTGACGCCGTTCCTCACCACCGGTTCGGTGGTCGCCGTGACCGTCCGCCTCACCCCCGACACCGAATCCCCGAGCGGCCTGAAGTGGTCGCGCTCCTCCCCGTCCTTCGCGTTGAACTCGCAGAGCGCGGTGACGGCGACCCTGACCGTGGCCCAGGAGCGCCCGCTGAACTGGCTGGTGAAGCGATGAGCCTCACCCTCCCCAAGATGACCCTCCACAAGCGCGCCACCGACCGGCCGACCGCCAAGCGGGTGCGCACCCCCACCGTGATCCAGATGGAGGCCACCGAGTGCGGGGCGGCCTCGCTGGGGATCGTGCTGGCCCACTACGGGCGCCACGTCCCGCTCGAAGAGCTCAGGCAGGCCTGCGGGGTGAGCCGGGACGGATCCACCGCGGCCAGCGTCGCCAAGGCGGCGCGCCGCTACGGGCTGACCGCACGCGGGCGGCAGAGTCCCGTCGCGGACCTCGGCTCGGTGCGGCTGCCGGCCATCTTGTACTGGAACTTCGAACACTTCCTGGTGCTGGAGGGGCTGGGGCGCAAGGTCAGGCTCAATGACCCGGCCACCGGCCCCCGTTCGGTGAGCTGGGAGGAGTTCAACGACGCGTACACGGGCATCCTGATCGCGGTGGAACCGGGCCCCGGGTTCGAGCGCGGGGGGCACCCGTTCAGCCTGGTCCGCACGCTGCGCGAGCGGTGGCGCAACCTCGGCTCGGTCGTGCCCCAGACCGCGATCCTCGGCCTCCTCGTCGCTCTGGTCGGCATCGCGGTGCCCGCCCTCACCCGGGTCTTCGTCGACCGTGTGCTGCTCGGCTCGGAATCGGCCACCTCCGTAGCGCTGGTCGCGGCGATGGCCGTGGCCACCGTGATCACCCTCGTGGCCGGATGGCTCCAGCAGCGCCTGCTCGTGCGCGCCGAGACCGCGGTGGCCCTCGGCAGCGCGGCCCGCCTGGTGCGGCACATGCTCCGGTTGCCGTTGGGCTTCTTCAACCAGCGCATGGCGGCCGACCTGGCGCGGCGAGTCCGCACCAACGACGTGGTGGCCGACATCTTCACCCGGCGTCTGGCATCCACCGCGGTGGACATGGCGCTGGCGTTGTCCTACGCCGCGCTGCTGTGCCAGTACGACCTCGTCCTGGGGCTGTGCGCGCTGCTCTTCTCCGGGCTCAACGTGGTGGTGCTGCGCTGGTTGGCGACCATCCGCGCGACCGCCATCGCGGGCCTGCAAGCCGAGCGCGGGCGGCTCTTCGCCGCCGTCTACACCACCATCTCGATGATCGAGACCGTCAAGGCCAGCGGGCAGGAGGAGCTGAGCTACCAGCAGTTCGCCGCGCGGCAGGCGGCGGTGACCACGGGACAGCAGAAGGCGGGCGTGCCCGCCGCCGTCGTGGCGGCGGTGCCCGCGCTGCTCGCCGCGCTGAACACCGCCGTGCTGATCGCGCTGGGCAGTCACCTCGTACTGACCGGCACCCTGACCGTCGGAGTGCTCGTCGCCATGCAGGGCCTGGCCGTCGCGATGAACCGGCCCGTCACCAGCCTCGCCACGGTCAGCGCCCAGGTCGAGGAGATCGGCGCGGACCTGCAGCGCCTCCAGGACGTGGAGCGCTATCCCCTGCCACCCGCACCCGCCGCCTGCGCGGCGCCCGCGCCGTTGGAGGGCCACGTGGTGCTCGACCGGGTCACCTTCGGCTACAACCCGCTGGTCCCGCCCCTCCTGCAGGACTTCTCGCTCGAACTGCCCCCCGGGGCGCGGATCGCGCTCGTCGGCGGCTCCGGCAGCGGGAAGTCCACCGTCGGCCGGCTGCTCGCCGGCCTGCACCAGCCCTGGAGCGGGCGGATCACCGTCGACGGGCGCGAGCCGCACGCGCTCGACCCCGGGCTGTGGGCCGCCACCATGGCGATGGTCGATCAGGACAAAATCATGTTCGAGGGCACGGTCCGGGACAACATCACCCTGTGGGACCCGACCGTCCCCGATGAGGACGTCGTACAGGCCCTCAAGGACGCCTGCATCCATCAGGATGTGGCGGCCCGCCCCGGCGGTCTGGCCAGCCCGGTGCACGAGGGCGGACGCAACTTCTCCGGCGGCCAGCGCCAGCGCCTGGAGATCGCCCGCGCCCTGGTCCGCAACCCCCGACTGCTCATCCTGGACGAGGCAACCAGCGCCCTGGACACCGAGACGGAGCGACTGATCGACTCCAACCTGCGCCGCCGCGGCGCCACGTGCCTCATCGTGGCCCACCGCTTGTCCACCATCCGCGACTGCGACCGGATCATCGTGCTTCAGCACGGCCGGGAGGTCGAACGCGGCACGCACGACGCCCTGATGGAACGCGACGGTTCCTACGCGGCACTCATCCGGCACCAGGCGAAGACAACGGGGGAAACCACATGAGCAGCACCACCGTCCCGCCCCAGGACTGGGACCTGCTCGCCGGGCTGGCGGCCCCCGCCTCCACTACGACCCGTCGCGTCGACGGGCGGCACACCGTCTACCTGGTCGAAGGCGGGCCGGCCGACATTTTCGCGAGCCGCCTCGTACCGGACGGCGACACCTCCCGGCAGCACTTCGTCGCGCGCTGCCCCGCCCACAGCGCGATCCCCTCCTCGACCGCGACCGGCGAATGGCAGCTCACCGTGGTGCCGCTGCCCGGCGGGCGCTTGCGCGACGTGGACCACGACCAGCTCTCCCGGCTGGTCCGCCGGGTCCAGCCCGAGGAGCCGGACGGCGGCCGGCCGCCCGGCCGTGACGACCGGATCGCCGATGTGATCAGCGACGCCCTCGACCGGGCGCTCCAGGCCGTCTCGGACGCCGTACGCTCCACCAGCGCCCCGCGGGACGCCGAGGTCCTGCGCTCCCGGCAGATCGTCTCGCTCGCGCGCGGCCGTACGGTCGTCGGCGGCGGGCGGCCGTGCTGGATCCGGTTGGCGGACGGCCGCATGAGCAAGAACGGCCTGGCCGACCACCTCGTCTCCGCCGGACGCGAGGCGCTCTTCCTCGGTCTCCAGGACTGGACCCGCGCGGAAACGGACTGTCTGGTCGAGCTCCTGAACACCCCGGACCTCCTGCGCTCCGGAGCCCTCTTCGAAGCGGTCGACCAGCAGATGGCCCATCTGGTGCGGTCGCTCGGCGACCGCGCCCTGGCGACCGACAGCGCGTTCCTGCACGCCCTCGATGTCCGCAAGCGCGCCGCCGAACAGATGGTGGCGGCGAGTGCCCGGCGGGCCCTGGGCGTGCTCGGCGCGAACAGCGCCCGCGGCGGGCGGCTCGCCACCGACGGCGCCCAGGACGCCCGGGCCTGGTCGGTGGAGACCTTGCAGGTGGTCACCGAGGGCGCGGACATCGCCGTGACCGAGCCGCCCACCCATGCGCCGGGGACCAGCAACCACGGCGACGAGCTCCGGGCGGTCGCCCAGAGTTCGGGGCTCCACCTGCGTCAGGTCCGCCTGTCCACGAAGTGGTGGCACAACAACGTCGGACCGCTCATCGGCTGGCGCCCGGCCCCGTCGATGGGCCCGGCATCCGCGGCCACGGCCGGACGGTCCGACGACGACGAGGCCACCGGAGAGGCCAACCTGATCCCGGTTCCGCTGCTGTTCGCCCGCGGCCGGTACTGGATGGTCAACCCGCACACCCGGGCGCGCACCCCGGTGGACCGCAGGCGGGCGGACACCTTCGGCCAGAACGCCACCCTGGCCCAGCTGCCCCTGCCCGCCGACACCAGCCTGCGACAACTGCTGCGCCGGGGGGCCTTCGGTACCGCGGCGGAGCTGCGTTCCATGCTGGCCACCGGAATCGCCGTGGCGTCGCTGAGCCTGGCCACCCCGCTCCTGATCGGCCGGGTGCTCAGCTCCCTGGCCTCAGGAGGCCTCCAGGACCTGCCCTGGGCCACCGGGCTGTACCTGGTGAGCGCCGTCGCGGCGGCCCTGTTCACCGCGCTCCTCAACCTGCACGCGCTGCGGCTGGAGGACCGGCTGGAGTCAGGTATCCAACTCGCTCTGTGGGACCGGCTCATGCGTCTGCCGTCCGACTTCTTCACGCAGACCACCAGTGGCGTCCTGGCCAGCAAGATGCTGGGCGCCGCCTACGCCCGCCAGGCCCTGAACGGGCTGGCGACCCGGACCTTCCTGGCCCTGCTGACCGCCGCGGCCGGGCTGGGCCTGACCTTGACGATCAACCCCGTCGTCGGGCTGTACACCCTCGTACTGCTGGCGGGCACCAGCGGCCTGGGCGTCGTCTTCGGCATGGTGGTGATCCGCCGTCAACGCCATGCGCTGCCCGCCGAACACCACGCCGCGGCCGTGACCAATGAGATCTTCGGCGGCATCATGAAGATCAGGCTGGCCGCTGCCGAGAACGCCATGTTCAGCCGCTGGGCGCAGGCCACCGTCGTGGCACGGGCCCGGCTGCAACGGGTGCACCGGGTGCAGGGAGCCCTGACCGCGGTCGCCGTCACCGTCCCCATCGCCGGACAACTGATCTTCTTCGCCCTGCTGGCTGGCCCCTTGCGGGGGCAGGTACCGGCGAGCGGCTTCTTCACCCTCAACGCGGCCTTCGCCCTCCAACTCCAGTCCATGATCCTCCTGGTGACCAGTGGCGCCGAGTTCGTCGCCGTACTGCCCCGCCTGCACGGCCTCTCCGAGGTGCTGACCGCGCGGGCCGAGCGCGAAGCCAGTCACGTCCAACCGCCGGAACTCCGGGGCGAGATCGAGATCGTCAACGCGACCTTCGGCTACCCGGGGCTGGATACCCCGGTGCTCGACAAGGTGACGCTGCACGCCCGGCCCGGGCAGTTCGTCGCGATCGTCGGTCCCAGCGGCTCCGGCAAGTCCACCCTCCTGCGCTTGCTGCTCGGCTTCGAGCGTCCGCGCAGCGGCTCCGTGCTCTACGACGGGCAAGACCTCGCCGAGCTCGACGTGCAGGCCGTACGCCGCCAGTGCGGCGTGGTCCTCCAGGACGGGCGGCTCTTCAGCGGCACCATCCGGGAGAACATCTGCGGCGCCCAGCCCTACTCCATCAGGCAGGTATGGGCGGCCGCCGCCATGGCGGGGCTCGACGAGGACATCCGCCGGATGCCCATGGCGCTCAACAGCCTGCTGTCCTTCGGCGGCGGCGCCCTGTCCGTCGGTCAGCGCCAACGCGTTCTCATCGCACGGGCGTTGATCTCCAAGCCCCGCGTCCTCTTCTTCGACGAAGCGACCAGTGCGCTCGACAACCACACCCAGGAGATCGTCACCGCGAGTACTCAGCAGCTCGCCGCGACCCGGATCGTCATCGCGCACCGGCTCTCCACCGTGATCAACGCGGACGTCATCCTGGTCATGGACCAGGGCCGGATCGTCCAGAGCGGCACCTATCACGAGTTGCTCGCGGACACCGGTGGACTGTTCCACCGGCTCGCCCAGCGCCAGCTGTGGGCGCAGTCCCCGCACCCGAGCGGCGCCGCCAACTCCCCCGCTCCCTGACCGAAAGCGAAGGTCCGCACGATGGAAGAAGCCGAGCGCAGTGATTTCGCCGCGCGCTACCACGCGGTGGTCGCGGCCACCTGGTCGGATCCCGACAAGGAGCGGATGCTGCTCCGCGATCCCGCGGCCCTGCTCGCCGAACACGGCATCGGCGTGCCGACGGGCACCGTCATCGAGGTGGTCCGCGACCGGCCCGTGACGTCTGACGCCCTGGACTCCCAGATCCGGGCCTGGGAGGCGATCGCCGACGGTGGCGCCCTCAGACTCCTGATCCCCCACCCGGAGCGGTTCGAGGCCACCGATCTCACCGAGGAGGAGCTCGACTCCCTCGTCGCCGGCCTCGGCCACCCCGCACTGTCCGACGTTCCCCGCTGAACGCCGTCGCACCCCAGCAATCCGAAACCCGCAGGAAGCACAACAGAGGAGAAGGACCGTGAACGAGGAAGACGAGACCTATGCTGCCGATCTCTCGGACGACGACCTCCAGGCACTCGTGGCAGGACTCAAGGGCTTGACCGTCACGACCGACGAATAGGCACCAGACCATCCGGAGCCCACGGCGGCCGACGGGCAGGACGCACTGCGTCCTGCCCC
>NZ_JBHWVM010000117.1:0-20817 GCF_042736805.1 Streptomyces sp. NPDC060031 | reverse complement strand
GGCGCACCCCCGTCGCGGCAGCCGGCGCCGCACCCCTCCCAGGACAGGAGTACGTCATCAAGTCGAACCTGACCCACCTCGACGCACAGTCCCTGCAGGACTTCCAGGAGAAGGACGTCGCGGACTTCCACGCCTTGCTCGTCGCCATGGCCCAGGACCAGGGAACCGGCGCGGACCAGGTCATGTCGATGAAGCACGTCAGCGATTACCTGAGGGACACCGACCTGACCGTGCCGGATCCGCCGCTGACCATCGGCTTCATGGGCCGGGCGGACAAGGGCGTGGCGGGCCACCAGATGAGGGCCAACACCCAGAAGGCGGCCGAGGCGATCTCCCTCGTCCTGGAGGGCCAGGAGAGGCTCTTCGGCAAGATGGGCACCGACCTGAAGCAGACGTGGGAGAAGCTCAAGAACACCCAGGGCTCCAGCCTGGAGTCCATCGAGAGCTCGGAATTCATCCAGATCATGGATCTGGTCGACGGCGAACTCACCTCCCAGGCACCCCCGAAGCCGCCGCCGGTCATCGTCACCCCTCCCTGAGCATCCCGCACCCGCACCCGCACCCCTTCCCGGCTGACGCCGACCGAGCCCCGCCCCTTCCCCCTTCTTTTGGAGTCCCGCAGCCATGGCCGAACAGTTCACCGGCAACCAGGACGCGTGGGAGGGCGCGGTCAAGCTGCTCACCGGCTTCTCCGGGCCCACCAGGGAAGAGGTCTTCAAGATCTACGGCAGCCCGGAAGTCCCGTGGATGAAGGTCTCCATCACCAAGGGGACCCCCTCGACGGTCGGGCCGGGCGCCGGCGGACACGCCTACGTGCTGGCCTACTGCTCCGAGCCGGACGGCGTCTGGAGCAAGTACGACTCGTACAACATCCACACGATCACCATCGACTACCCCTTCAGCGGTGACGGCGGGAAGCACTTCGGGGACGCCGGCATGGCGGGCGTCTTCAACCACGGCTACGGCCACGCCCTGGAAACCCTCATCGGCAACACCCACACCACGAAGGGCTTCACGTCCGGGGACTACAAGGTCAGCCCCGGCAACGAAGTGGACGTCCTGAGCTTCGAGCGGACCGCCAAGGCCTTCGACAGGGCGGGGGTGTTCTTCAAGAACCAGGCCGCGGTCCTCGCCGAGTGGTCGAAGTCCCTCGGCGAGCCGGACGCGATCTGGCAGGGCAACGCGGCCGGGCTGTTCCGGCACCTGATCGACGACCTCGACACGGCGTACCAGGGCTACGACAAGCAGTTGCACCCCGCGGGCTGGACGGCTTCGGGCGCGGGAACCGGTGGATACACCAGCACCACCCAGTACGGCGATTCCCTGATCAAGGCACAGACCGCCCTCGTGACGTGCGCAAAGGGAATGTACGACCTGTGGGGCAAGTGGATCGCCAATGTGAAGGCCAAGGACGGGACGACGAAGGTCCACTACCTGCAGACCCTCACGGCCAACTACCTCCTGGACGAGATCCAGGCGTGGACGGAAGCGAACAACTACAAGCAGGTGAACGCCGAGTACTTCTACAGCTCCGAAGGCGGCGGCACCACCATCTACACCAGCACCACGGCCTTCAAGTCCGCCTCCCCGTGGGGGGACCTCAGCCAGATGGCCACCTGGACGAGCATCGCCAACAAGGCGGTCGACCGGTGGACCGCCAACGTCAAGGAGTCGCTGGACGCCCCGATGGCGTTCCTGATCCGGGATCTCAACGACGTCTGGCAGCGCGTCATCAGCGGAACCTCCGGGACGGCCGGCGCCTTCAAGCCGGCCACCATCGGCTCCCTCACCGCCGACATGGAGAACGACAAGAAGCAGAAGGAGACCGAGGACAAGAAGAACGAGGCGGAGAACAAGAAGAAGGAAATGGAGGAGAAGCAGAAGGAGATGGAGGACAAGAAGGGACCGGGCGGCGGCGGACCGGTACCCCCGCCCGGCAGCGGACCGGGCAGCATCAAGAAGAACGTCGGGGACGGCATCAACCGCAACCCGCCCGGCGGCATCGGCGGCCCCCCGGTCAAGAACCCGGACGGCAGCATCACCACCCGCAACCCGGACGGCAGCACGACCACCCGCAAGCCCGACGGCACGGTCGTGACGACCTACCCGAACGGCCGCCAGACGGTCACCGGGCCGGTGCGCATACCCATCCCGAACCCCCTCATCCCGGGCGGCGGCGGCCCCGGCGGCGGTCCCAGGTCGGTGAAGAACCCCGACGGCAGCATCACCTCGTACAACCCGTCGGACGGCTCCCGCAGCACCAAGTTCCCCGACGGCACCACCACCACGATCGACAAGGACGGCACGACCACCACCGCCAACCCCGACGGCAGCACCACCGTGCTGCACAAGGACGGCAGTGAGACCGTCACCTACCCGGACGGCACCCGCACCACCATCACCAAGGACGGCACGTCCACCACGCACTTCCAGGACGGCAGCAGCACCACCTACTCCAAGGACGGCAAGCTCGTCACCACGGACGCCTCCGGCCACAGCACGGTCACCCGCCCCGCCCCCGGCACCGTGGTCCACAACCCCGACGGCGGCACCACGACCTTCAACGCCGACGGCAGCGCCACCTCGACGCACATCAACGGCACGAAGACGACGGTCGATCCGCACAAGGGCATCGTCACCACCACCGACCCGGACGGCACCAGGACGGTCTCCGACCTGCGGGACGGCACCTCGACGATCCGGTACGCGGACGGCAGCACGGCCGAGGTCGGCAAGGACGGCAAGGTCACCACGCACTACAAGGACGGCAGCAGCAGCGTCCTGGAGCCGGACGGCACGCTCACCGCCAAGGACTCCTCCGGCTCGCCCTCCACCACCCGCCTGGGAGACCCCGACGGCGGGTCGCAGGGCGGCGGCCCCACCGTCCGCCACGGCAGCGACGGCTCGACCACCACCACGTACCCGGACGGCACCGTCACGAAGAAGCTGGCCGACGGCACGGTGACCACCACCTACCGGGACGGCAGTACCTACAGCACCGCCCCGGACGGCCGGGTGACCACCACCCAGCCCCTCGTCAACCGGATCACCCAGAACCCGCTGGGCACGGACCGGTTCGGCGGACCGGTGCCCAGCACACTGGGCCTCGGCTCGTACTCCTCGGGCCCCGTCCCGGCGGCGAACATCTCCGCGCAGCGGCTGTCCGGCTCACTGGCCGAACCGGGCACCCTGCCGACCGGGCGGACCGTGGCCACCGGATCCGCCGGATCGCGCGCGGCCGGCTCGCTCGCCGCCGCCGAACAGGCCGCCTTGGCGGCCGGGGCCCGCCCCGCGACCACGTCCACTGGACAGGGCGGGATGCCGATGATGCCGCCGGGCGGCGGCGCCGGCGGAGCCCCCGGCGCCGGCACCCAGAGCGACGAACGCGAGCGCGTCACCTGGCTGTCGGCGGACGAGGACGTGTGGGGCACCGACGAGGGCGGAGCCCCCGCCGTCATCGGCCGCTGACCACGAGCCCCGCACCCGCAACCCCGTACCCCAACGCCCCATCGCACCCAGGAGGAACCACCGTGGGCAACCCCATGGAGGACCGCATCGCGCGGTCGCTGGCCGAGTTCGAGGAGCGCCGCGCCCAGATCATGGATCTGCAGCGCGAGTTCCAGACGGCCAGTGTCACCGCCACGGCCAAGGACCGGTCGGTGGAGGTGACCGTCGACGCCCAGGGAAACGTCACCGGCCTGCGCTTCCCCAACGCCAAGTACCGCTCCCTGGCCCCGGCCGAGCTCGCCGCCGTCCTGATGCAGACGATGGCCGAGGCCCGTGCGGAGGTACGCCGACAGGTACTCGAGGCGTTCCAGCCGCTCAGCGGTCGCCGGCTCGGCGAAGAGGGCGGCCTCGACTGGGAGAAGCTGTTCGGGCCGCTCAAGGAGGAGGGACTGCCCACCCCGCCGGTGCGGCCGCCCTCCTCCGGGGCGGGAGCCCGCTCCGGGCTCGCCGACGAGATCACCGAAGACGACGAAAGGGACCACCGATGACCGCGCTCAACGCCTCGACCTTCCACATGAAGTCGGGGGCCGTCACGACCAGCGACGTGTCCGCCTACGTCCACGACATGATCGCGGACTTCCGGGACGGCACCCACGGCTGGTCGGAGTACGCCGGCACCGACGAGATCGGTGCGGCCTTCCGCGCGAAGTACGAGGTCTCCGGCGTCCTGCTGCGGGACGCGGTCGTCTCGTACGGGACCGCCGTGGACGCCAGCGCCCAGAGCGTCTTCGACGGCGCCGTCAAGTTCCAGCGCACCCAGAACAACGTGAACAACACGATCGGCCACCACGGCGGGAAGAAGTAGCGCCCCATGGCGATCCAGGTACCGAAGGACATCGTCCCCTTCATGGAAGTGCTGACCGGCATGAAGATGCCCGACGGCAACGAGGACAAGATGTTCGCGCTCGCCGGGGTGCACCACGACCTCCAGAAGCGGCTGGAGGCTCTTCCCCAGGTCCTGAACGACTGTGTGAACTACACGGCGAACTCGTTCAGCGGACCGGCGGCGCAGCAGTACCGGGACGCCATGGCGCCCTTCATCGACAGCAACGGCATCGACTACATCAAGGCGATGTCGGGCCAGGCCGCCATGATCGCCGAGTTCACCTCGGAAACCGCGACCCAGATCCAGTACGTCAAGTACATGATCATCGCCCAGTGCATCGAGCTGCTGCTGGAGATGGCGATCGCGCTGGCGCTGGCGTTCATCACGGGCGGCGCCTCGATCCTGGAGTACCTGGCGGGGGAGGCGGTCGCCAAGTTCTTCATGCAGAACATGATCGCCCGCATCATCGGCATGATCGTGATGCACGAGGTCATCAGCGTCGGCATGGCCGCAGCCATGGACAGCATGATCCAGTGGATCCAGCTCATGGAGGGCACCCGCGACAAGTTCGACACCAACTCCCTCATCGAGGCGATGAAGTTCGGTGCGATCCAGGGCCTCATCGCGGTGCCCATGGGCCCCCTGGGCGGGCTCTTCGGCAAGGGGCTCGGGAAGCTCTTCGGGAAGAACGCCACGAAGGACATCGCCAACATCGTCGGCAAGGCCGGCGGCAACAAGGCCCTGGGCAAGGACCTCGGAGACGTCCTCGGTTCCGCGCTGACCAGGGGGAACGGGCCGCTCAGCGGTGCTGCACGGACCGCGCTCATCAAGGACGTTGGCAAGGCCTTCGCCGACAACGTGGGCACCGGCGCCCAGAAGAAGATCGCGCGCGAGGCCGGCGAGAAGTGGGCCAAGGAACTGCTGGACAACTTCGGCAAGTCCGGGCTGCCCAAGTCGCTGCGCGGCACGCTCGACTCGCTGGAAGGCATCATCAGCGCCGACCTGATGAGGTCCCTCACCAGGGGCCTGCCCGACAACCTCGCCCGGGACCTGCTGCGCAGCCTCGGCAACCACCTCGGCCAGGGACTCACCGAGGGCGTGACGCAGGTGCTGGCCGAGGGGACCTACAACGCCATCTTCAGCGAGAACCACGACTTCGAATCCAGCTGGCTGACCTTCGGGTCCGGCGTGGTCGCCGGACGGCTCGGGCACCTGGCGGAGGCCGGCGGCGAACGCATCGGGCTCAAGCTCCACGAGAAGGCCTTCGGGGACAAGGGCGGTCTCGAAGGCGGCCCGCCGAAGGCCGGTTCGATCACCCCGGCAGCGGCGGGCGGCTCCGGCAGCGGCGCGCCGACGCCGACGGGCGCCGGCGAGGGCACGGGCACGGGCACAGCGTCGGACACGGACACGGGCTCCGCCATGAAGGACGCCTCCACCGACGAGGACCTCGCCGTCCTGCCGATCGACGAGGTGACGGACGAGGACTGGGACACGTACTGGAAGGGGGCCGAATCCGATACGGACTCCACGGCGACGGACACCGGCGCCGCTCCCACCCCCGTCCCCGTCCCCGTTCCCGCGCCGGTGCCGATCGGCACGGCCTCGGCCCCGCCCGCCCCTGCCCCGGCGGCCTCGGGCGCCCCGGCCGCGGGTGGTGCCCCGCGGCCGGGCGGAGCATCGACGCCCGGTACGGCCCCGGGCGCGGGCGAGTCCCGTACCACTGGCGACGGCGCCCCGGCCAAGGTCGCCACGACGGACACCTCCACCGCACCGGAGGTCACCGACCCGGTCCGGCCGCAGACGGAGTCGGACCAGGCCGCGGACGGCGACGGCGAGCTCCAGTACCTCGACGTGGGATCCGGGACCGACACACCACCGCCCCTGCCCACGGCGACGGTCACGGTCACGGAGACGACCACGAACACGACCACGACCACGGTCACGGACCCGGCTGCGAATACCGCGGACACGGGCCCGGCTCCGGTCGCGACCTCGTCCTCGACCCCCTCGATCCCCTCGGCCTCCCCGGCCGCCACGGGCGGCCCCACCATGCTCGGGACCGCCCCCTCGTTCACCGCCCCGCACGCCGCTCCCGAACCCACCCCGCAGGTGCCGCCCGCCCCCACACCCGTACCGGCGCCCCAGGCGCCCCCCGCGCCCGATCGGGCTCCGGTCACGGGTGCGGGCCGCTGGGACCTGTCGACCGATCCGGCCGTCTACAAGCCGTACGTGGAGTCGGACCACGTCCGGCTCGCCACGCCCGAGGGCGATGTGGGCATGACCCCCCGGTCGGTCGAGCGCTGGCTCGCCGATGCGGGCATCGTGCTGGAGCGCGGCGGAGTGTTCGATGAGATCGACGCCTTCCTCTACGACCCCCGCTCCACACCCCGCGTCTACGCCCACGACCAGGCGCGTCAGTTCCACGCGGAACTGACGGAGCGGTCCGTGGCGAAGCACGAGGCGGGCCAGGCGGACGTGCTCCAAGCCGTGTCGGAGCTCGCGCAGAAGATCACGGAGAAGTACCCGCCGACGGACTACGTCTACCTCGGGCTGGGTCGCAGTCCCGCGGCCGTCATCGCCGCGCTCCAGGTCGCCGGCGCCCCCGCGCACTCGATGCCGCTGTCGGACTTCCGCCCCGGACCGTCCGACGTCACCTCGATCCACTACCCGGCCTCCCTGGCCCCGCCGAACGGCACGCCCTCGCTTCCTCCGACGATCGCGCAGCGCGGGATGCTCTTCGCGCACTTCGACGAGTTCGTCCCGGAGGTCCCGCCGGGCAAGAACCTGGTCCTGATCGACTACACCCAGTTCGGCCGCTCGCTGTTCGCCGCCGAGGGGCTGCTCGGCGAGTACTTCAAGGACCGGGGCCGCACCGACGTCACGGTCAAGGCCTTCGCGATCCACCAGCACATCAACACCGGCGACATCAAGGGCACTTACCAGAAGATCGCCCAGCCCCGGGGCCTGGTCGACTGGTACGTGAACTCCGCCGCCCGCAAGGAGTGGGCCGGCAACGTCGAACTGTTCTCCCTCGCGCCGACGGGCGAGCTCGGAGTCAAGGGGAAGACGCTCGGGGAGTCCTTCAAGAACGAGGCCTTCGACGGCATGGCCGAGTTCGGCTCGTACAAGCTCCTGCTGGCCGACCCGGCGACCTTCGAGGAGCAGCGCCCCCGGCGGGCAGACGGCGCGGATTCGGACGGCTACCACGACACCCTCAAGGGCGCGCTCGCCGACAACGCCCGGCCCACCCCGGTCCCCACCAGCAGCGAGGGCGCCACGAGCCCCGCCCCGGACCTCTTGGGCACGGGGCCGCGGCGCCAAGGGCCCGTACCGGACCTCGGCGACCACCGGGTCGTGTTCGACGGCTCGGCGGAGGCGGGGGAGCAGGCGCGGCTGCTCGCCCGGGACTATCCGTGGCTCGGGGACGTGAACCCGTACCGCGACAGCGACGCGCAGGCCCGTACCAACTGCCTGCTGACCGCCATCGCCACCGACCTGTCGCTGGCCGAGGGCGTGGGCCACCAGGCGCCGCCCAGTGAGCTCAGCCCCGCCTCGGACCTGGCCAACTACCGGGACCGGCCGCCGCTGACCGTGCCGACGTACGCGGATCTCGCGGCGATGGTGCACGCGGCCGGCCCCGGCACCCGGGGCATGGTCGTGGTGGGCACCGGCGGTGACGCGGTCGCCCACGTCTTCAACGTGGTGCACGACGGCGAGAACGTGGTCTTCCTCGACGGCCAGACCGGACGGCTCGCCGACCTCCCGCCCAGCCCGGACCGCCTGGAGTACCTGCCCACGACCGGCGAGCACGCCGACTCGGGCGCGCAGGCGCTGTCCTCCGACGCCGGGGGACAGCTCGGCGTGACGCACGACGGGAGCCGATGGCAGCAGGAACTGCCCGACTCCAAGGAATGGGCGAAGGCATCGGGCCGGGCCTTCTCCTCCCGGTCGGAGAAGCTCGCCGCCATCGACACCGCCCTCGCCGTCCACCACCGCACCGCCCCCGAGGGACACCTCGCCTCCCTGGGCGCGCTGCAGGACGCGATCGAGGGCTGGAAGCGGGACAAGCAGGCCTTCACGGGGGCCGAGATAAGCAGCGACCGGGCGGCCGCGGTCGAGTCCCTGCACCGGTCGGTCGACGCGGAACGCCAACGGCTCACCATGGAGGCACGCGGTCGCGTTCCCGGATTCGGCACGCCGCTGCCCGACGCGTCGTACGACCGGGTCGCGGTCTACTCGGCCGGCGCGCTGACCGACACCAAGGGCGAGTTCCTTGCCGAGTCGCGGCAGGAGTACGAGGCGGCGCGGTCGCAGCTGCCGCCGACGGCCACCGAAGTGGACGTCCGCATCAGGATGTTGGAGCTCCGGGTCGACCAGGCCTACGCCCAGTTCGACGCCGTTCGCCAGGCGCAGGAGAACCCGGACGGCCTGCTGGGCTTCTTCACGGCGCCGGAGTGGTACTTCAAGCGACCCGAAATCCCCTTCACCCGGGGCGAGAAGGAGATGATCGTCACCGCTGCGGTCAATCTGAGCGCCCGGACGCCGGGCCTGCTCATCGTTCCGGGGTCGACGGTGTGGTCCGAGCCGCAGGGAACCGACACGGTGATCAAGGCCGGCACCTCGGCAGCCCTGAACGGCCGCCTGGTCCACGAGACGACGAAGAAGAGGGAAGGCTCCGACGTCGCCGGCTACTCACCGGACTCCGCCGCCAGGGCGAAGCTCTCCGGGGTCGTGCTGGAGGAGGCGAAGGGGCTGGGAGACCGGCAGCAGCGGGCCTTCAACGCGGCGGGCGACCAGGTCGGCGACTCCACGACCTTCAACGTCGGCAACCGCAGGATCACGGTCGAGATCTGCCTCGACCACATGATGCAGCGTGCGGTCAGGGAACTGCGCCCCGCCGGTGTCGCGCCCGACGCCAGGCCCCCGGCGTCCGATGTGCAGATCCTGCTGGCGCACGGAGCCGTGCTGACGGGGTCCGTGCTGCGCCCGGGCGGCATCGCCATCTACAACGACGCCACCGACCACCGTGCCGTCCCCGAGGCCCCCAAGGACGCCGGGGCCATACGCGCCGTCCACGTGGCCGACGAGAACCCCCGATTCGCCGGCGCGCGGGGTGGGCTCAGGCCTCCGACGGAGCGGATGGAGTTCCACGAGCTCGACCGGCTGAACACCCTCGACATGGGCCTGTACGACCTGCCCCCCGCGGCCCACGCGCCGGCCGGCCCGCAGCTCGGCAGCGCCTGGAACATGAGCACGCTCTCCTCCGAGCTGCCCGGCGCGAGCGATGGCGCCGAGGCTCCACACGCGCCGACGCCCGCATCCCCGGCGGCCGGTTCGCCGACGCCGGAGTCCCCGGTGCCGCAGACCCCGACGCCGCAGTCCCCCGTGTCCGCGGCGCCGCCGCCGCGGTCTCCGGCCCCCGACCCGGCCCCCGACCCGGTCGCCTCGCTCGCGGACGACGTGTTCCGCGCCATCATCGGTGGCGCGGAAGCCACCCCCGACGCCGGCACGGGAGACGGCGGCGTACGGCGCCCGCGCAGCCCCGAGCCCGAGGACCCGAACCCCGCCAAGCGCCCGCACACCGACGCCCCCGGCGGGGACCGGGCGCTGACCGGCCGCGGCCTCGTACCGCCCACGCCGGAGCAGCACCGGGCCGTCGTAGAGCACGTCCGGGCGCTGGATCTCGAGGCGGGCGAGCGCCCGCCCGTCACCACCGGCCTGCTGCGGCTGGTCGACCCCACCGAGGGCCGCACGAACTGCCTGGAGTCCAACCTCGCCCTGTGGGACACCCTCGACGGGGCGCCCCGCGCCGCCGGATCCATCCCCGGCGCGAGCCCCGAGCGGCACGCCGTCTGGGAGTTGGGCAAGTCACAGGGGCCCGCCTGGCACTACGGCGAGGGCCACCAAGGCCTGGAGCGTGTCCTCGACCTGGTCCGCGAAGGCGGCCCCGGCACCCGCGCCCTGGTGCTCGTCGCCGAGAGCGGACGCGTCGGTCACGCCGTCACGCTGCTGCACGGCGCGGACGGCCGGGTGGAGCTGATCGACCCGCAGCAGCACGACATCCGGGACGCCGCCGAACCGGCCCCGCACCTGTTCCCGGACCCGGACGCGCGCTCCAGCGTGTGGGCCCACGTACGAGCCGCCGACGGCGACATGCTCAGGGGCGACGGGCGCTACGACGAGGCCCTCTACCACGACGGCGAAACGGGCGGCCCCGCCCACGAGTTCGGCATGCTGCCCGGTCTGGACGGAGCCGGCCTGCCCCGGATCTTCCCGAAGCGACCCGCCGTCGACCGACCCGAGTGGAACGCGGAGGCCCGGCACTTCGAAAGGCTGGTCTCCGCCCACGCCTACCGCCTGAGCGACCGCGCCGACTCCGCCGTCACCCTGGCACTCGGCAAACTCCAGGCGGTCCTCGACGTCTACTACGCCCACCCGCTCGACGCCGACGGGAACTCGCCCGCACTGCAGGCCTTCCTCAACGACGACCCCACCAGCGCCGGCCAGGTCAAGCACTCCGGACTCACTGCGCAGGACATCAAGGAGATGCTCGTCAGCGGCAACCCGCGCGAGAAGTTCACCGCCTTCTACAACGCCGCCTACTACCAGGCGCCGGGCAAGGAAGGGTCCGTCGAGGTCGCGGAGGACCGCGGATTCAAGCGGGCCCTGTCCGAAATCATGGAAAACCAGGACTGGGACGCGGCGGCGCGGCTGGGGCTCGACGTGGGCGCCCTGCAGAGGTACGAGAGCTACATGTCCGGGACGCTGCCGAAGACGGTTCGCTCCGTCGTGGGGACTGTCCGCCCCGCACACGCCCATCTCGTCGCCTGTGACCCCTTCGCTCTGGGAAACCTGATCCCCTTCCAGAGCAAGGGTTCCGGAGACCTCATGGAAATGGTCCGCAGCCAGGCCTACCGGGCACCGCGCGAGACGTATCAGCAGTTGGTGACGCCGGACAAGATCAACCGTCAGACGCTGCGCGATCACGAAGCCGAGCTGAGCGCACGCGAGTTGGCGTTCCTCCTGGAACACCAGGACGTGGCGCTGACGCTCGGTCTGCACTACACGCAGATCCCCGACGCGGAGGTGCCCCGGGGCGCGGACGGCCGCGTGAACGAGGCCGAGCTCATGAAGCGGCCCGGTGCGGTGAGCGTGAAGCACGGCGCGGACGGCGAGGTCTTCGTGATCACCGAGATGGGCGGCCTGGTCAACTTCTCGCCCGAGGCGCCGGGGGGCCCGCTGCGCTTCATCGAGGGTGGAGCGCGGTTCACCCTGGACGAGACCAGGCCTTGGTCGCGGTCCATGGCCGAAAAGGGAAACCCCACGGTCGCCGGACTGTCCGGGACCACCACGCGCATGCTCAGCGCCTTCCAGTGGCTCAACATCCCCGAAGCCACCCAGGCGGACTTCGTCATCGGGCTCATCGGATGGATGGGTCTGCACAACGACCACTCGCTGTACGAGATCCTGCGCGGCGCACAGATGGCCGGATTCGAGGGGGTCGGCGGCAAGAAGTTCGACCTGACCGACGCGGCCTCCATGTACCGCAGCCTCGGCGCCCTCGGACCGGAGTTCGACCTGCCGAACCTGCGCAAGCTCACCGGCGCTCGGGAGGAGCTGCACGACTACCCGGAGTGGGAGAAGGCCAGGCGGGCACGGGCCAACATGGATACGACCTGGGACACGGACGAACGCCTCGACGAGGAGGCGAGGAACACGGCCGTACGCAGACTCCACGGACTGCTGCCGCACGAATACCTCTACCGGGAGCGCGGCAGCCGGGACATCGCCGACGGCGGCTTCATGTCGATGGCCGCCTACCGGGACCTGCGCCTGACCTCCTACAACCTGATGCGTTCGCTGGAGCAGGAGGAGATGGCCCCGAAGACGGCCAACCTCCGCTCCGTCACCGACTGGCTCCGGACGAACAACATCACCGCCCGTGAGCTGCGCGACACCTTCACCGAGGCCCACCTGCGGGCGCTGCTCGTCTACACGGGCAGCGACCACAAGCTGATCAACATGGTGGTCGAGCGGACCCGGGGCATCGACGCCAACCTCCCCGTGGACACCGCCGCGCGAGCCGTGGCGAGAGAACTGCGTACGCAACTGGACCTCCGGCTGGCCAACAAACCGGACGAGGAAGCGAAGTTGTTCTTCGCTGACCCCGAAGTCCACGCCCTCCTCGAGGAGTACAAGACGCCGGGCCTGGCTGCCACCAGGAGGCAGGAGATCAAGACGGACCTGCACGGCCGCATCGAAACGATGCTCCCGAGGGTGCTCGACGAGGCCAAATGGCACGCCGACATGCTCGCCGACGCCCTGCGCGCCCTGCCGCCGGTCACCGCGCGCACGGCGTGGCGCGGTGACTGGGCGGCGGGTGGCACCGCGATGCCCGACGGCCTGGTGCGGATGATGCCGTTCACCTACTCCGGCGACACGATCACCTACAACACCTTCGCCAGCACCAGTACGAAGTGGTCCGTCGCCCACGGCTTCACCGGGAGGTTCATCGAGACCCCGGGGACCCACCCCGTGCTGTTGGAACTGGCGCTGACCGGGGTCAACGGCCGGGACATCTCCATCTTCTCGCAGGGCATGGGCGAGGAGGAGATCCTCCTCATGCCGGGGGCGACGTTCCGGATCGTCCACCGGCAATGGGTGAAGGAGACGCGCAGGATCAACGGCGAGTCGGTCGATACGCGGTACGAGCTGATCAAGGCGGTCGAGTTCTGAGGCCCGCAGACGCAGCCTGGGCGCCGCGGCGCCCGTATCCCCCATACCCCCCGTACCCCTCGTACCCCCCGTGCTCACTTGAACGAATCGGAACTTCCCGCATGACGACCGGCCACCCCCCGCACGCCGAACGGCGGGGCACCGCATGACGCGGCGACGCTCCGTGCTGCCGCGCTGGCTCGCCCCGGCCGCCGCCGGCCGGCCGCAGACCGTACCGCCGGCGTCGATCGGACGCCCGGCGGAGTCCGACGGGGCCGACGGGGCCGACGGGGCAGTCGGGGCCGACGGGGCAGTCGGGGCCGTCGGCGAGTTCGGTGAGTTCCGCGAGGGCGTCGGCGGTCCGGGCGCGGACCTGCCCGGAACGCACCGGCTCGGTGACACGGTGCTGCTCTGCGACCCGGGCGCGCCCGCCGAGCAGACCGAGGCGCTGCGCGCGCTCGCGGCCCGCGTGGCACCGGTGCCCGGACTGCCCACGCTGCTGGTCGCGGTGTCCGATGCCGCGGCCGACTTCCTGTGGCCCGCGCTGGGCGCGGAGTTGCGCCGGCTGACGGAGCCCGGCGACGGCTCCGACGGGCCGGAGCCCGGCGCCGTGCGGCTCGTCATGTCCGGGGCGGCGGCCGGGCAGCGGGACCAGGGCTCCCTCGCCCAACAGCTCGCCGACGCCTGGCGGATCACCGTCGTGGCGCCCGACGCCGCGGCCGTCGTCACGCCCGGCGGCACGCTGTTCGTCCCCGCACCGGACACCGCCGGCAGCGGCTGGTGGAGTTGCGAACCCGACCGGCCGCCCACCGCGCTCGGGCAGCGCCACCCCGCCCCCGCCTGGCAGCCGGCCATCGCCCGCATCGGGACCCGGCAGGTCGGCGACAGCGTCGCGGAACAGATCCCCGCGGGACTGCTGCTGCGTCCGCTCCGGGCCCCCGCCCCGGCGCCGGGAGACCTGGCCTTCGCCGTACCGGCCGACCCGGACCGCCCCAGCCTGCTGGTCGGCAGCCCGGACCACGAGCCGGTACCGGCCGAGGACGTCGCCGCACTCCTGACCGCCCTGCCGGCCGGGTCCCGCCGTACCCTGCGGCTGGCTCCGGCCGACGACCGCGACCTGCTCCCCACGGCCCACGCGGTCGCGGACCTGCTGGACTGCGAGGTCGAGGTGCTCACCGGCCTGCCGCTCGCCACGGCCCGGAGCACGCAGATGCTGGTCTCCGGCCGGTGGCGGCCGTTCGTGGAATCGGTGTCCTGCCGGCCCGTGGGGGAGGACGGCAGCCGCCCGGCGGACGACCCCATGGCCTGGCGCAACCCGCCCGTCCATGCGTCCCGTCCCACTCCCGACGCGGGGCTCGACCTCGGCGACGGCTGGCAGGTCCGCCTCACCCGCTGGGGGCTGTGGTTCGGCGCGACCGACACGCCGCTGCCGGAGGGCTGGGACACCCGCCCGGTGGACTCCGCGGCGCCGGTGCTCGTCGTCGCGGGCGCGAGCACCAGCCCGGGCGCGGCCCAGGACCCGACCTTCTGGCCGGTCCTGACCGACGTACTGGACGCACTGGACCCGGAGTTCCTCGCCTGCGCGGTCCTGACCCTGGAAGCCCCCCTACACCCCCGCGACCACCAAGCCCTCCACCGCCTCACCTCCTCCCGCCACGTCTCCTTCACCCCACCCCCGCCCATGCCGCCTGCCCCGACCCCGCCTTCGGCCCCGATCCCGGCCATGGCGTCGGCTCCGGATGCGGCTTCGGCCCTCACCCCGGGCTCGGCCCCCGGTTCGGGTGCGGCCTCGGACTTGGCTTCAGCCGGGGACTTGGACTCCGGTCTGGCCGCGGACCCGGACCCGGACGCGACCGCGGTGCCGGTGTCCGGTGCTGGGTCGGCCCTTGGGACCGTACCGGGGCAAGGGGATGGACCGGCTTCTCGTCCGGATGGGGACACGGAGCGGGGGGTGCCGGCCTCGGAATCGGTTCGGGCGCTCGTTCCGACGGGGGGTCCGGCCCCCACGGCGATGGTCACGGCCTCGGCCGCGGACCTCGACTGGCTGCCGGCGCCGCTGCCAACCCCGGCCCCGGACGGGGGAAGTGGCCCGGACCAGTCGGCTGCCACGCGCTTGCAGTCGGAGCCTGCGGCCCCGAACTCGGCCCCGAACCCGGGCCAGCCGGCGGCCCCGCCCTCGCACGGGGAGCCCCCGGTCGCGAGGACGGGCCCGCCCGAGGCTGCGGTCCTCGGGGCACAACAGGTGCTCGTGCCGCGGGTGTTGTGCGCAGGGGCATCGCTCGAACCGGTGCTGGCGACCCCGCAGGTTCTCCCGCACGCGGATCCTCTGGTGTCCGAGGGCCCGGCCGCCGGGCCCCGGCAGCCGTCCTTCGCCGTCAGCAGTGCCTCCGGACCGGTGTCCGGCTCGGTCGGGAAGCCTTCCGTGCCCGGGGTGGAGGGCCTGGCCGCCGGGTCCCGGCCGCCGTCCTTCGCCGTCAGCAGTGCTTCCGGGCCGGTGCCTGGCTCGGTCGGGCAGCCGTCAGTGCCCGCGGGCTGGACCGTTCCGGAGTGCACGTCCGACCATCGGCGCGCGTTCCGCGAGTCGGTCGGGGGGCATTGGGAGCGGCACGCGGGAGCGGTCTCCCGCGCGATGGTCCGGATGCCCGCGCTGCGGACGAAGGACGAGGACGCGGCCCGGGCCGAACTGGTGGCGGCGCACCTGTATCTGTCGTCCGGGGACGAGGACCCCTTCGGAGCGGCGGCACTGCGGCACGGCATGCGGCACGGCGACCCGGCCACGGCGGCGTACTGGGCCTGCCTGACCGCAGGCCTGCGCCGTCTCCCCGCCTTCCGGGGCCCGGTGCTGCGCGCCTGGGAGCCGGGCACCGACCCGTCCGCCCAGGAGGAGCCGGGCGGTTGGATCCTGGTCCAGGAGCCCGTCGGCGCGCTCCCCGCGGCCACGGCCGAACAGCTGCTGCCGCTGGAGGCCGGCCGGTACGCAGTCCGCACCACCTCGGGACGCCGCACCGGCGCCCTCCTCGGCGGCACGGACGCCTCCGGCACGCCCGAGCGGATCGTCATCCTGCCCGGCACCCGGCTGTACGTGTGCGCCGTGCACGCGGCGACCGGCGAACTCCCCGGCCGGCTGCTGCTCAACGAAACCCCGTCCGGCGCCCTCGGCTCCGGACGCCACCTCCCCGCCGCCGAAGCCCTCCTCCGGCTGGAGGAGGCGGCACTCCGCGGAACCGGAGTCCCCTCATCCACCCGAGCCTGGCCACAGCACTGCACAGGTCAGCTGGGCGCGTACCTCCCCACAGGACCGGCCACCGCGTCGGCGCCTTCGATCACCGTGGAAAGCAGGCCATCACCATGACACCATCCGCAGGCGGTCGCCCCGGGACGACCGGAGGAGACGCGGTACTCCACGCAGCCGCGCTGCCCGTGGTCAGCGGCGAACCGGGCGCGGGGGCCCTCCCCGTCGCGGCCCGACCGGCAGCCGCGGCAGCGGCCACCGCGGCCGCGGGCGCCACGGCCACCGCAACCGAGAGCGCGGCCGCCGAGGAAACCCCCGCGGCCCCGGCCCCGGCCGCCGCAGCGGTGGCCGTCGCGGCAGACCCCGTTGCCGCGGCCATGCCGATGCCCGAGCCGGAACCCGAAGCCGCCCCCGAGGCAGCGGCGGAAACGGCCCCCGAAGCCGAGGCCGAAGCAGCGGCGGAAACGGCCCCCGAAGCCGCGGCCGGAGCCGACCCGGAAGCAGCAGCGGAAGCCACGGCCACCGCCACCACCGCCGCGGCGGCGAGCACGGGCGGTTCCGGCTCCGGGCCGCGCGGTCTGCTGGCCTCGGTGCCCGGCCGTCCGGGCAAGCCCATGCTGGCGGCGGCCGCGGTGGCGGGTGTACTGCTGATCGCGGTGCCGTTCCTCATATCCGGTTCTGACGAGGCATCCGGCGCGGCCGCCACCCACCGGGCGGACGGCAGCCCCATCGGCCCGGACGGTTCGCTGCCGGGCCTGGTGCCCGGTACGCAGCCCCTGGCCGCGCCGGGCACCCAGCCGGGCGCACCGTCGACGGACCCGAGCGGCGCCGCTGCCGGCGGCGCCCTGCCCTTCGGCGCCCCGCCGAACGGCGCACCCCAGGGCAACGCGCCCGTCGGACAGGGCGGCGAGGCGAACCCGCAGTCCCAGCAGGGCGCCGGGCAGCCGGGCGCGGGCGGCGCGGGCACCAACTCCGGCAGCACCAACCCCGGCAGCGGCACGCCCGGCAAGGCCGACCCGGTGGCCCCCGTCGCCCCCGCGAAGCCGGCCCCCGCCGCCGTGCCCGAGTTCAGCAAGCTGGTGGGACCGGGCTGCGGCAGCGGCGGCTTCAGCGTCAACGACCAGTACAAGAACGGGGACAAGGGCTGGCGGTACGGCACCAGCGGCTGGAAGAGCAACGGCTGCGACGGCGACTTCCTCGCCATGCCCATGAGCGGCTCGGCCACGAAGGCGGACAGCAGCCAGTACGCCAAGTGGGAGTTCTCCACCGGCCCGGTGCAGTCCGGGAAGTGCACCGTCTACGTGTACATCCCGGGCTCCGGAGACAACACCATGGTCGGCGGGAACCCGGCCCGCTACACGGTCCGCGGCTCGAACGGGACCCTCGGCTCCTTCTCGATCGACCAGGACTCGAACACCGGCAAGTGGGTCAACGGCGGTTCGTTCGACATCTCGTCCGCCAAGATCGAACTGTCCCTGGACAACCGGGGCATCGACTGGGGCAGCGGCAATGTGAACCGGCACATCGCCGTCGCCCAGGCGAAGGTCGACTGCCGGGGCAAGTGACCGCCCGCCGGCCACCACCGGCCGTACGCGGGCCGGGGACGCGGACGGGAGTCCCGCCCCGGCCCGACGTACAAACCGGTGCCACGGGCCGCCCGGTCGCCGCCGTTACCGGGCCCGGCGCCCCCGGTGGGGTACACGTCCCTTGGGAGTCAGGCGATCAGGGAGTCATCCGGCCCCGAGAAGGGAGTGGTTGCCGTGGAGCGCACGACGTGCTGCGTGGTGGGCGGCGGGCCCGCCGGAATGGTGCTGGCGCTCCTGCTGGCCCGGGCCGGTGTGGAGGTGACGGTGCTGGAGAAGCACGGCGACTTCCTGCGCGACTTCCGCGGGGACACCGTGCACCCCTCCACCCTGTCGCTGCTGGACGACATCGGCCTCGCCGAACGCTTCGCCCGGCTGCCGCAGCGCCCGGTGACCTCGGTTCAGCTGCCCCTCGGGCCGGACCGGTCCCTGGTCACGGTCGGGAACATCGGGGCGCTGCACGGGAAGTACAACTACATCGCGATGGTGCCCCAGTGGGACCTGCTCGACCTCCTCGCCGACGAGGCGGCCCGCGAACCCTCCTTCCACCTGCGCATGGACACCGAAGCGACCTCCTTCCTCGTCGAGCGGGGACGGGTCACGGGCGTGCGCTACCGCACCGCGGACGGCTCCGCCGGCGAGCTGAGAGCCACCTTGACCGTGGCCTGCGACGGCCGTGGCTCACTGGCCAGGACGCTGCCGGAACTCGGCCTGGAAGACTTCGCGTGCCCCATGGACGCCTGGTGGTTCCGCCTGCCGCGCCGTGAGGACGACCCCAGCGGACTCGTGGGCGCCCTGGGCGACAGGTTCTTCACCGCGCTCATCGACCGCGGCGACTACTGGCAGTGCGCCGCCCTCATCCCCAAGGGAACCGACGCCGAGCGCCGCGCCGAGGGCCTGGAGCGTTTCATGACCCGCTTCACGGCCGCGGCCCCGTGGCTGGCCGACCGGAGCGACGCCGTCACCTCCTGGGACGAGGTGAAACTGCTCGACGCCTGGGTCGCCACGGTGGTGGGCCAGCGGCGGTGCGTGTAGGCGGTTCCCGGGGCCGCTCGGCGTCCGTTGTGTCGTGCGGTCCGGGGACACCGTCTACGCCGTGCGGTGCGATGACGTGGGCGCCCGCATGGAAGGCCACGGGACCGGGGTGCGCGCCCGTCTGATCACGTACACCCCGGACGGGTACCGCTCGAACCTGACCGGGTGGAAGGACGCAACCCCGGTGAGCGCGGCCCTGACCAAGATCTCCATGGTCGGCTGGAAGTGGAAGGGCGGGAAGAAGTTCGCCCACGGCACTCGGTTGTGCGTCGAGTTCAACATCGTGCAGGGGGAGCCGTGCGCTGTGATCCACCGGTAACCGGTCCCTGCGGCAACAACCGCTGACGTGCGGGCCGCCACCCTGACCGGGTGGCGGCCCGCACATCGGGCGTGAGTGACGTCCGGTGCATTTCTACAGCTCAGCCCCGGTACGGGTGGCAAGCACGTGCGACAGGAGCTGGATGCGCGTCGCCGGTGACACATCCAAGCTCGTCGCCCACAGGCTCGTGGTCAACGCCGGTGGATACCGGCCACTATCTGGCTGATAGCCAGCTTCGTCACGCTGCGGAACCGGGAGATCGTGAACTCCGTATCGGAAGCTGGTGGGGACTCCACCCGGCTGTGACCAGCTCGTTTCACGGAGGACACGTGCCACAGGACATCGAGTTCCACCTCCCCTTCCCGAGCTTCCTCAGCCCGGATCTGGAGGGATCGCGGCAGCGCAATCTGGCGTGGGTGCGGCGTATGGGTCTTGTCGGGGAGGGCCGCTCGCTGGAGTGGTACGCGTCGTGGGACATGCCGCTCCTGGCCGCATAGGGATTCCCCTACACTCACGGCCCGGCGCTGGACTTGTGCGCGGACGCGATGGCGTTCTTCTTCGTCTTCGATGACCAGTTTGACGGTCCCCTCGGTCAGGACCCCGCGCGCGCCGCGACCGTGTGCCAGCAACTGATCGACATCGTGCACGGCGCCGCCCCCGCCCCGGGGGCGGATGCATGCTCGGTGGCGTTCGCCGACCTTTGGGCCCGCAGCGCCGACGGCGCGCACCCGGGCTGGGTAGCGCGGACGGCGCACGAGTGGGAGTACTACTTCGCCACCCAGGCCCACGAGGCCATAGGACGGCTTCGTGGCACCCCCGGCGACATGGACACCTACCTCCAAGTCCGCCGCGGCATAGCCGGTACCGCCCTCACCATCTCCCTCGCCGAGCGCGCCGCCGGCATCAACGTCCCCGCCGCCGCCTTCCACAGTCCCCAGCTGCGCATCATGCGCGACATCGCCGTCGACGTCCCCATGATGTGCAACGACGTGTACTCGCTGGAGAAAGAGGAAGCCCGCGGCGACATGGACAACCTCGTCCTCGTCCTCGAACACGCCCGACCGTGTACCCGCGACGAAGCGATCACGACCGCCCGACGAGAAGTCGACGCGCGCGTCGAACGGTTTCAGGAACTTGCCCGCCAGGTCCCGGCCATGTGTCTGCAGCTCGGTCTCACCGGACCGGAGCGAACCGCTGTGGCCATGTATGTCGAGGTCATGGGGACCTGGATGAGCGGCTACCACGCCTGGCAGACCCAGACGCGCCGCTACACCAGCGCACTTCGCATCATCCCCATCACCGGGCCCGGCTACTTCGACGAGGTCCTGGGGGCGTAGTCCAGGCCCCGCACGTACGACCCGGACGGGAACCGGTCGACGCTGACCGGGTGGAAGGACGCGACCCCGGTGAGCGCGGCGCTGACCAAGATCTCCATGGTCGGCTGGAAGTGGAAGAGCGGGAAGAAGTTCGCCCACGGCACGCGGTTGTGCGTCGAGTTCAACACCGTGCAAGGGGAGCCGTGCGCGGTGATCCACCGGTAACCGGTCCCTGCGGCAAGAACCGCTGACCGGCGCAGCAGTGCGGGCCGCCACCCTGACCG
>NZ_JBHWVM010000116.1:0-20846 GCF_042736805.1 Streptomyces sp. NPDC060031 | reverse complement strand
TGATCCCGGCCGAGGGTGCCATCGACCAGGCCGCCGTACGGGGCTTCCTGCGCGAGGAGCTGCCCGACTACATGGTCCCGGGTGCCTTCGTGGAGTTGGAGGCGTGGCCGCTGAACACCGCCGGGAAGCTCGACCGCAAGGCGCTCCCGGCGCCGACGGAGTTCGTGGTGGCCGCCGAGTACGTGGCTCCGCGCACCGGGACCGAGGCGCGGCTCGCCGAGGCCTGGGCCACTGCGCTCGGCCACGAGCGGGTCAGCGTCGAGGACAGTTTCTTCGACCTCGGCGGCGACTCCATCCGCGCCATCGTCCTCGTCGGCGCCATCCGCTCGGCCGGCTTCCAGGTCGCCGTGCAGGACGTCTTCGAGCACCGCACCATCGCCGCCCTCGCCCGCCACCTCGGCGGCCCGGCGGACTCCGGCGAAGCCGCCGGGCCCGTGGCGGAGGTGTACGTCCAGCCGTACGCCCTCCTCTGCGACGCCGACCGGGCCGCGCTGCCCGCCGGGGTCACCGACGCCTACCCGGTCTCCCAGGTGCAGCTCGGCATGCTCGTCGA
The DNA here is from genome assembly GCF_042736805.1 of Streptomyces sp. NPDC060031. Classification (NCBI taxonomy): domain Bacteria; kingdom Bacillati; phylum Actinomycetota; class Actinomycetes; order Kitasatosporales; family Streptomycetaceae; genus Streptomyces; species Streptomyces sp. NPDC060031. The sequence continues at coordinate 20,293 of NZ_JBHWVM010000116.1, read as the reverse complement.
GATGACGCTGGACGACGACGGCGCCGCCTACCACAACGTCGACGCCTTCCGCGTCCGCGACGGCCGGCCCTTCGACGCCGCCGCCCTCCAGCGGGCCGCCGAGGAACTGGTCCTGCGCCACGAGGTGCTGCGCACCGGCTTCGACCTCACCGGCTACAGCACCCCCCTCCAGCTCGTCCACGCGGACGTGCCCGTCGAGGTGCCCGTCACCGACCTCGGTGCACTGTGCGCCGAGGACTTCGGCCCGGCCCTGCGCGCCGTCAACGCCGAGGAGAGCGGCCGCCCCTTCGACACCGCCCGGCCGCCGCTGCTGCGGGTGCGCGCCGTCCTGGAGGACGACGCCACCTGGTGGCTCGTCCTCACCCACGCCCACCCCATCCTGGAGGGCTGGAGCTACCACTCCCTGATGAGCGAACTCCTCGTCTGCTACCGCGAGTTCGCCGAACGGGGCTTCTTCACCCCCACCGACCGCCCGGCAAGCCGCTACGCCGACTTCATCGCCGCCGAACTGGCCTCCCTGGCCGACCCGGCCGAAGAGGAGTACTGGCGTACGGCCGTCGCCGAGCACGCCGTCCTCGAACTCCCCGCTGCCTGGGGCGACCCCCAGGGCGCGGAGGCCGGGGCGGGCGCCGACCGGGACCGCCCGTACGAGACGGTCCAGGTCAACGTGCCGACGTACGACCTGATGCCCCGCCTGCGCGAGCTGGCCACCACCTCCGGCGTCTCCCTCAAGAGCGTCTTCCTCGCAGCCCACCTCAAGGTGCTCGGCCAGATCACCGAGGAGGCCTCCTTCCACACCGGCCTCGCCATCGACGCCCGCCCGGAGACCGCCGGCGCCGACCGGGTCGCGGGCATGCACCTCAACACCGTGCCCTTCGCCCACCTGCGCACCGCCGGCACCTGGCGCGAGCTGGTCCGCCAGGTCTTCGACCGCGAACTCGCCCTGTGGCCGCACCGCCGCCACCCGCTGCCCGCCATCCAGCGGGCCGCGGGCGGCCGCCGACTCCTGGGCACCGTCTTCAACTACCTGGACTTCCACCAGGTCGACGCGGACCTCGTCGACGAAGAGGCCAGCACCGGCATCGGCTCCACCGAGTTCCCGCTCGCCGTGATCTCCCGCGGCGGCTGGCTCGGACTGCGCTCCGACACCCGCCACCTCACCGCCGCCCAGGCCGAGGGCCTCGGCGAGATGTACCGCCAGGTCCTGCTGGCCATGGCCGCGGACCCCGAGGGCGACGCCCGCGCCACCTTCCTCCCCGAGGCCGACCGGGCACTGATCCTGCGCGCCCCGGCCGCCACCGCCACCGCCCCCGTCACCACCACCCTGCACTCCCTCTTCGAGGACCAGGCGGCCGAACGCCCCGACGCGGGCGCCGTCACCGCCGCCGGCGCGACCCTCTCGTACGGCGAGGTCAACGCCCGCGCCAACCGGATCGCGCACCGGCTGCGCGCCCTCGGCATCGGCGCCGAGGACATCGTCGGCCTGTGCCTGGGCCGCGGCCCCGAGCTGGTGCCCGCGCTGCTCGGCATCCTCAAGGCGGGCGCCGCCTACCTGCCGATGGACCCGTCCCAGCCCGCCTCCCGGCTCGCCTTCATGGCCGAGGACCAGGGCCTCAAGGTGGTGCTCACCGAGTCCGCCCACGAGCAGGCCGCGGCCGGCGCCCACTCCGGCGTCCTGCTCGTCCTCGACGCCCCGCAGACGGCCGCCGCCCTGGCGGCGCAGCCCGACACCGACCCGGCGCCCGAGGCCGAGCCCGGCAACCTCGCGTACGTCATCTACACCTCCGGCTCCACCGGCGTCCCCAAGGGCGTCGGCGTCACCCACGCCAACGCCGTGCGGCTGATGCTCGCCACCGAGGAGCGCTTCCCGCTCGACGACCGGCACGTGTGGCCGCTGATCCACAGCCACGCCTTCGACGTCTCCGTCTTCGAGCTGTGGGCCGCCCTGCTCTACGGCTCCCGTCTCGTCGTCGTCGACGCCGACACCGCCCGCAACCCCGACGAACTGCTCGACCTGCTCGTCGCCGAGAAGATGACGGTCCTGCTCAACAGCCCGTCCGCCTTCCGCGGCCTCGCCGCCGCCGTGCAGCAGGGCGACCCGCGCATCGACGAACTGACCCTGCGCGCCCTGTTCTTCGGCGGGGAGAAGCACGACGGGGCCGACATGGCCCCCTGGACCGACCGCTTCGGCCTGGACGCCCCGCAGCTCGTCGAGCTGTACGGGCCCACCGAGGCCACCGTCCAGGTCACCCACCACCGCATCACCGAAGCCGACCTGGCGAGCGAGCACGGCATCCCGCTCGGCCGCCCGCTGGCCGACACGCGGATCCTCGTACTCGACGAGGACGGCCGGCCCGTCCCGGTCGGCGTCCCCGGCGAACTGACCATCGGCGGCCCGGCGCTCAGCCGCGGCTACCTCGGCCGCCCGGCCCTGACCGCCGACCGCTTCGTACCCGACCCGTACGGGGAGCCGGGCGCCCGGCTCTACCGCACCGGCGACCTGGCGCGGCTGCGCCCGGACGGCGGCCTGGAGTTCCTCGGCCGCACCGACAGCCAGATCAAGATCCGCGGCTACCGCGTCGAGCTCGGCGAGATCCAGTCCCTGCTCATCGCCCACCCCGCCGTCCGGCAGGCCGCCGTCGTCACCGACGAGAGCGCCCCGGGCGACCCGCGGATCGCGGCCTACGTCGTGCCCGCCGACGCGGAGGCGGGCCTGCCCACCCCGGGCGAGCTGGCCGAGTACTGCCGCGAGCGGCTGCCGGAGTACATGGTCCCGGGCGCCTTCACGGCCCTGGCCGCCATCCCGCTGATCTCCAACACCAAGGTCGACCGCAAGGCGCTGCCGGCGCCCGACTGGGCGGCGCTCGCCGCCGACCAGCCGTACGTCGCCCCGCGCACCGGGGACGAGGAGTGCATCGCGGCCGTCTGGGCCGAGGTGCTGGGCCTGCCCCGGGTCGGTGCCGAGGACGCCTTCTTCGACATCGGCGGCGACTCCATCCGGGCCGTCTCCCTCGTCGGCGCCCTGCGCGCCGCCGGGTACGCCCTGTCCGTACGCGATGTCTTCGACGCCCGCACGGTCGCCGGTCTCGCGGCCCTCGCAGCCGCCGGCACCGGCCACGACGACGGCGTCCACCGCGCGGTGGAGCCCTTCGCGCTGGTCCCGGCCGCCGACCTGGCGGATCTGCCGGCCGGCCTGACCGACGCCTACCCGGTCTCCCAGGGGCAGCTCGGCATCCTCGTCGAGATGCTCGCCGAGCCGGCCGGGCACAAGTACCTGAACGTCAACGCCTTCCGGATCCGCGACGACCGGCCCTTCGACGCGGCCGCCCTCGGGCAGGCCGTGGCGATCCTCGCCGAGCGCCACGAGGTGCTCCGTACGGGCTTCGACCTCACCGGACACAGCGTCCCGCTCCAGCTCGTGCACACCGACGTGACCCTGCCGGTCGCCGTGCGCAGCCTGGCCGGACTGGACGCCGAGGGGGTGGACGCGGCCGTCGGCCGCTACCTCGCCGAGCAGCGGGCCACTCCCTTCGACCTGGCCGTGCCCTCCCTGCTGCGGGTCTGCGCGCTGGTCGAGGACGTGGTCGATGACGCGTCCGGGGACGGACCCGTGTGGTGGCTCGGCCTCGCCGAGTGCCACGCCATCACCGAGGGCTGGAGCCACCACTCCATGCTCATGGAACTCCTGGGCCTCTACCGCCAGTTGCGCGACGGCCGCGAGCCCGAGGGCTGGACCGCCCCCGAGGTCCGCTACGCCGACTTCGTGGCCGGCGAACTGGAGTCCCTGGCCTCCGCCGAGGACGAGGCGTACTGGCGCGGGATCACCGCCCGCTACGAGCCCTTCGCCCTGCCCGAGGGCTGGGGCGACGCCGACTCGGCCCCCGAGCCCTACCTGGTGCGGGTGCCGTTCGCCGACGTGGAGCCGGGCCTGCGCGAACTGGCCCGCCGCTCCCGCGCCTCGATGAAGTCCGTCCTGCACGCCGTCCACCTGGCCGTGCTGGCCCGCCTCACCGACCAGCGGGAGTTCTCGGCGGGACTCGCCACCGACGCCCGCCCCGAGGCGCTCGGAGCCGAGCGGGTCCTGGGCATGCACCTCAACACGGTGCCCTTCGCCCACGACTCCTCGGCCCGCACCTGGCGCGAGCTCGTGGCCCGCGTGTACGAGCGGGAGGCGGCCACCTGGCCGCACCGCCGTCACCCGCTGCCCGCCATCCAGCGGCTCGCGGGCGGCCGCCGCCTCGTCGACGTCGCCTTCAACTACCAGGACTACAAGCAGCTCGACACCGACCTGATCGACATCGGCTCCAGCGCCGGCGCCGCCGCCACCGAGTTCGCGCTGATCGTCACCACCCTCAACGGGCACCTCAGCCTCGCCACCCACACCGGCGTCCTGCGCCGCGAGGAGACCGAGCGCATCGCCTCCATGTACCGCGGTGTCGTGCTGGCCATGGCCGCCGACCCCGAGGGCCTGGCCCTGGCGCCGCTCCCGGACGGCGAGCGCGAACTGCTCGCCGCCTGGGGCGCCAAGGACCTACGGGACCGGCCCGACACGGTGACCTCGCTGTTCGCCGCCCGCGTCGCCGAGGCCCCGGACTCCGTGGCCGTATCCGCCGGCGACCTGGCGCTGACCTACCGCGAGCTCGACGGGCGCGCCGCCCGCCTCGCCGCCCGCCTGCGGGCCGCCGGCGTCGGCCGGGGCTCGGTCGTCGCCGTCGGCCTCGACCGCAGCGCCGAACTGCCCGTCGCCCTGCTCGGCGTACTCAAGGCCGGCGCGGCCTACCTGCCGCTCGACCCCGCCTACCCGGCCGACCGGCTCGCCTTCATGCTGGCCGACTCGGGGGCCGCCGCCCTGGTCACCGCCGAGCGCCTGGCCGACTCCCTGCCCGCCTGGGACGGCCCGGCCCTCATGGTCGACGCCGCCGCGCAAGAGGGCGGCCCGCTCGTCCCCGCCCTGGAGCAGCACCCGGACGAACTCGCCTACGTGATGTACACCTCCGGCTCCACGGGCACCCCCAAGGCCACCGAGGTCACCCACCGGGGGGTCGTCCGCACCGCCCAGGACGACGCGCTGACCCGCGTCGGCCCGGAGGACGTGGTCTCGCACGTCGCGAGCGTCTCCTTCGACGGGGCGACCTGGGAGCTGTGGAGCGCCCTGCTCGGCGGCGCCCGCCTGGAGGTCCTCGACCGCGACACCGTCCTGGACACCCAGGCCCTGGCCGCCGCCGTCGAGAGCCGCGGCATCACCGCGATGATCCTCACCACCTCGCTGTTCAACCACGTCGCCCGCACCATCCCCGGCACCCTCGCCCGGCTCCGCACGGTCGTCTTCGGCGGTGAGACCGCCGACGCCTCCACCGTCCGCGACCTGGTCCGCTCCGGCGGCCCCCGCCACCTGGTGCACGGCTACGGCCCGACCGAGAACACCACCTTCTCCACCGTCCACGAGGTCACCGACGTCCCCGACGGCCGGGCCTGCGTGCCGATCGGCGGCCCGGTCGGCAACTCCCGCCTGCACGTCCTGGACGCCGAGCAGCGGCCCGTGCCGCGCGGGGTCCCCGGCGAGCTGTACGTCGGCGGCCCGGGCCTGGCCCGCGGCTACCGGGGCCGGCCGGCCCTGACCGCCGCCCGGTTCGTACCCGACCCGTACGCCGAGCCCGGCGCCCTGATGTACCGCACCGGCGACCTGGTGCGCTGGCAGGCCGACGGCACGCTCGACTTCATCGGCCGCGCCGACCACCAGATCAAGCTGCGCGGCTACCGCATCGAGCCCGGCGAGATCGAGTCCGCGCTCCAGACCCACCCCGCCCTCGACCACGCGGCTGTCGTGCTGCGCGAGGACAACCCGGGCGAGAAGCGCCTCGTCGCCTACGTCGTCCCCGTACCCGGCGCCGGGCAGCCGCCGCTCCCCGCGGACCTGCGTGACCACCTCGCCGACAGCCTGCCCGACTACATGGTCCCCGCGGCCTTCGTGGTCCTCGACCGGATGCCGCTGACCGCCAACGGCAAGCTCGACACCCGCGCCCTGCCCGTCCCCGGCACCGACGCCCTCGCCGCCGCCCGCGGCGGGGCCGCCCCCGCCACCGAGGACGAGATCCGCATCGCCGCCGTCTGGACCGAGGTCCTGGGCATCGACGGGATCTCCGTCACCGACAGCTTCTTCGACCTCGGCGGCGACTCCATCCGCGCCGTCACCCTCGTCGGCGCCCTCAAGACGGCCGGCTACAGCGTCACCGTCAGCGAGGTCTTCGAGCACCGCACGGTCGGCAAGCTGGCCGTCGCGGTCGCCGGCCGCGAGGTCCAGGAGACGCGCTACGTCGAGCCGTTCGAGCTGCTCGGCGAGGCGGACCGGGCCCTGGTGCCCGCCGGCGTCACCGACGTCTACCCGCTCTCCCAGCTCCAGACCGGCATGCTCGTCGAGCTGCTGGCCTACGACGGCCCGGCGGCGAACAACTACCACAACACCACCTCCTTCGACATCCGCGACGGGATCCCCTTCGCCCCCGACGCGATGCGCGAGGCGGCCCGCCGGGTCACCGCACGCCACGAGGCCCTGCGCACCTCCATCGACCTGGACACGTACTCCGTGCCCATGCAGCTCGTGCACGCCGAGGCCGAGATGCCGGTGACCGTTCACGACCTGACCGGACTCGACGACGACGGCTGGCGCACCCGGGTCCTGGAGATCAGCAACGGCGAGCAGGAGCGCCTGTTCGACATGGCGAAGCCGCCCTTCGTCCGGCTGAACTTCGCCGTCGGCGACGCCGGCTGGCGCATGTTCCTCAGCCTCAACCACACCATCCTCGAAGGCTGGGGCCACTACAGCCTCTGGATGGAGCTGCTCACCACCTACGCCGCCCTGCGCGACGGCGAGGAGCCCGCCCCCGCCGCGCTGCCGCCGCTGCGCTTCGCCGACTTCATCGCCGGCGAGCACGAGTCCCTGGCCTCGGCCGAGGAGCGCGCCTACTGGCGCGGGATCGTCACGGACCACGCCCAGTTCACCCTCCCGGCGGGCTGGCGGCAGCCCGAGGAGAGCGGCAAGTCCTTCTCCGTCACCGTCTCCCTGCGCGACATCCAGCCGCGCATCAAGGCGGCGGCGAGCGCGGCCGACGTCCCGGTCAAGAGCGTGCTGCTGGCCGCGCACCTGAAGGTGATGGCCCAGCTCACCGAGGAACGGGACTTCTACACCGGCCTCGTCTGCGACACCCGACCCGAACTCCCGGGTGCCGAGCTCGTGTACGGCATGTACCTCAACACCCTGCCCATCCACCACAAGGGCGGCGCGCGCACCTGGCGCGAGCTGCTCACGCGGGTCTTCGCCCAGGAGACCGAGCTGTGGCCCAACCGGCGCTTCCCGCTGCCGGAGGTGCAGCGCGAGGCGGGCGGCCGCCGGATCATCGACGTGTTCTTCAACTACCTCGACTTCCGGCAGATCGACACCGAGCTGATGGACCTCGGCTCCAGCCTGCGCGAGGGCGGCACCGAGTTCGACCTGGCCGTCACGACCATGGCCGGCGAGCTCGGACTGCTCACCGACACCCGGGTGATGAGCCGCGAGCAGGCCCGGCGGCTCGGCCGGATGTACCGCCTCGTACTGGAGGCGATCATCGAGGACCTCGACGGCGACGCCACCGCCGTCCTGCTGCCCGAGGAGGAGCGCGAGCTGCTGCTCGGCGCGTGGGCCGGACCGGCCGCCGCCGCGTACGACACCACCCCGGTGCACAGGCGCTTCGCCGCCCGGGCCGCCGAGCAGCCCACGGCGACCGCCGTCGTCACGGCGGGCGTCGCGCTGAGCTACGGCGAACTCGACGCCCGTGCCAACCGGTTCGCCCACCACCTCCTCGGACTGGGCGTCGGCCGCGGCGACTTCGTCGCGATCCTCCTGGAGCGCGGCCCCGAGATGCTGGTCGCCGTGCTCGGCGCCCTCAAGGCCGGCGCCGCGTACCTGCCGCTCGACCCGGAGACCCCGGCCGAGCGCCTGGCGTACCAGCTCGCCGACAGCAAGGCGCCCGTCCTGGTCACCCAGGAGTCCCTGCTGGCCGCGGTGCCCGCGGCCGGCGCGGCCCGCGTCGTGGTCCTGGAGCGGGAGGCGGGCACCCTCGCCGGCCGCCCGCAGCAGGACCCGGAAGTGGCCGTCGACGGCGACGACCTCGTCTACACGATCTACACCTCGGGCTCCACGGGCCGCCCCAAGGGCGTGCTCATCACCCACGCCGGCCTCGCCAACTACCTGGGCTGGGCGCTGGAGCACTACGGCATGGACGGGGCGAACGGGGCGCCGATGTTCGGCTCCATCGCCTTCGACCTGGCCGTGCCCAGCTTCCTGCTCCCGCTGATCTCCGGCCGCGACGTCACCATGGTCCCCGGCGACCGCGGCCAGGAGGCCCTGCCCGAACTGCTCCGCGCCGGCGGCGACTACAGCATCCTCAAGATCACCCCGGCCCACCTGGACCTGGTCACCGCCGCCCTCGGCGAGGACACCGTCCTGGACTCCGTACGCACCTTCGTGGTCGGCGGCGAGGAGATGAAGCCGGAGATGGTCGCCGGCTGGCGGCGCGCCGCCCCCGGGGCCCGGATCATCAACGAGTACGGCCCGACCGAGACCGTCGTCGGCTGCGTCGTCCACGACGCCACCGCCACCGCCACCGGCACGGCCGACACCGCCGCCGGCGGAGCGCCCGTGCCGATCGGGCGCCCCATCACCAACACCGAGGTGTACGTGCTGGACGCCGGGATGCGCCCGGTGCCCGCCGGAGTCGTCGGCGAGCTCTACCTCGGCGGCGCGGGCGTGGCCCGCGGCTACGGCGGGCGGCCCTCGCTCACCGCCGAGAAGTTCGTCCCGCACCCCTTCACCGACCGCCCCGGAGCCCGCCTCTACCGCACCGGCGACCTCGCCCGGTTCCGCCGCGACGGCAGCCTGGACTTCCTGGGCCGCGGCGACGACCAGGTCAAGATCCGCGGCTACCGCGTCGAACTCGGCGAGATCGAGGCGACCCTGCTGCTCGCCCCCGGCGTCAAGGACGCCGTGGTGCTGGCGCGCCCGCAGCGGCCGGACCGCCCCGGCGAGCGCCGCCTCGTCGCCTACGTCGTCCCCGCCGACGGCGCCTCGCCCACCCCGGCCGAACTGGCCGCGGAGCTGCGCCGCACCCTGCCCGCCTACATGGTCCCGGCCGTGTTCGTCGCCCTCGACGCACTCCCGCTCGCCGCCTCCGGCAAGGTGGACAGGAAGGCCCTCCCGGCCCCCGGCCAGGACCGGATGCCCGACACCGGACGGCCCCCGTACGTCGCCCCGCGCACCGCCACCGAGGAACTGCTCGCCCGGATCTGGGGCGAGGCGCTCGGCCTCGACGAGGTCGGCGCCCACGACAGCTTCTTCGACCTCGGCGGCGACTCCATCATGGTGCTCCCGCTGATCTCCGCCGCCCGCAAGGCGGGCCTCGCGATCTCGCTGCGCACCCTGTACGAGAGCGAGACCCTCGCCGAGCTCGCCGCGGCCGTGGCACCCCGGGCGGCGGCTCCCCGTCCCGCCCGCACCCTCGCCTCCCCGGCCGAGGCGATGATCGAGCACCAGGTGCCCGGCGTCAGCGTCGCCGTCATCCAGGGCGGCGAACTCGCCGAGGTCCGCGGCTTCGGCGTCACCTCGGCGGGCGGCGGCGCCCGGGTCACCCCGGACACGCTCTTCCCCGCCGCGTCCATGAGCAAGTTCGTCTCCGCGCTCGGCGTCCTGCGCCTGGCCAAGGACGGGCTCATCGACCTCGACGAGGACGTCAGCCGCCACCTGACGAGCTGGCAGGTCCCCGGCGGGGCCGTGGTCACCGCCGACCAGCTGCTCCGCTTCACCGCCGGCATCACCCACCCCGAGACCGCCCTGGAGAACCACTTCTACGGGCGTACGGAGACCCGGCCCACCGCGGCCGAGATCCTCCACGGCCGGGCCCCGGCCAAGACCCCGCCGGTGGTGCTGGAAGGCGTACCGGGCCGGGTGTTCATGAAGAACAACGTCAGCTACACCGTCCTGCAACAGCTCGTCGAGGACGTCACCGGCACCCCCTTCCCGCAGTACATGCGGGAGAAGGTGTTCGCACCGCTGGGGATGACCGCCAGCGCGTACGAGCCCGAGGCACCGGCGGGCCCGGCGGTCGCCGTCGGCCACGACGAGGACGGCGCCCCGCTCCCCGAGGGCTCCCTCGCCCACCCCGACACCGCGGCCGCCGGCCTGTGGACCACCGCGGCCGACCTGGCCCGGGTGCTCCTGGAGATCCGCCGCGCCCACCGCGGCGAGCACTCCGAGGTGCTCGACCCGGCCCTCGCCGACCGGATGCTCACCGTCGTCGAACCCGGCCGCTTCTACGGCACGGGCTCCATCGTCGACACCACCGGCGGCGACCTCGAGTACGGCCACACCGGCCGCACCTCGGGCTTCCACGCCCTCGCGCTCAGCCGCCTCGGCTCCGGCACCGGCGTGGTGGTCCTCACCAACGCCGACTCCGGACGGGCCGTGCTCAAGCAGGTGCTGGCCTCCGTACGCGACGAGGACGAGGCCTGGGCCGGCCAGGGCGAGATGACCCGGCTGTGGGAGCAGGGCCGGATCAACCCCGACGCGCAGGACTGACCGGCAGCGCCGGACGGGGCGGGCGCCCCGCACACGCGGCCCGGCCCGCCCCACCCCCACCCCCACCCACCACGAACAGGAAGGAGCACCCGATGACCACGCACACCCGGCAGCTGCTCTCCATCGACGACCTGACCGACGAGGACCTCCACTCGATCGTCGCCCGCGGCGCCCACTTCGCCTCCGGCGCCGGCCGCGCCGAACAGCCCCTGGAGGGCTGGATCGCCGGCATCTACTTCAAGAAGACCTCCACCCGCACCCGTACGGCCTTCTCCGCAGGCGCGCTGCGGCTCGGCGCCCGCATCCTCACCTACGGCCCCGCCGACCTCCAGCTCAACACCGGCGAGACCGTCGAGGACACCGGCCAGGTCATGGCCCGCATGCTCGATGTCCTCGTCGCCCGCACCGCCGGCCCCGACGAGGAACTGCGCGGCCTGTCCGGCGGCGGCCGGCTGCCCGTGGTCAACGCCATGAGCGCCGCCGAGCACCCCACCCAGGGCCTCACCGACCTCACCACGCTCCAGCTGAAGTTCGGCCGCATCGAGGGCCTGAGCGTCCTGTACGTCGGCGAGGGCAACAACACCGCCTCCGCCCTCGCCCTCGCGCTCAGCCGCTACCCCGGCACCGCCCTGGAGCTGCGCACCCCGCCCGGCTACGGCGTCGACCCCGCGATCCTCGCCCGCGCCGCCGCCCAGGCCGTACGCAACGGCTCCACGGTCACCGAGCAGCACCACATGGACGGCCTGCCCGAGCAGCCCGACGCCATCTACACCACCCGCTGGCAGACCACCGGCACCACCAAGCCCGACGCGAACTGGCGGGAGATCTTCGCTCCGTTCCAGGTCACCGACCGGCTCTGGGAGGCCGCCCCCAAGGCCGTCTTCCTCCACGACCTGCCCGCACACCGCGGCGAGGAGGTCACCGCCGAGGTGCTCGACGGCCCGGCGAGCATCGCCTTCGACCAGGCCGAGAACAAGATGCACAGCGCCATGGCCGTCCTGGAATGGATCAGGCACGGCGCCGTCAGCGGACCCGCCCCGGAAGGACGCCTGTCATGACCGCGCTCCACCCCGCCCCCGAAGAGGCGCTGGAACAGGCCCCCGAACAGGCCCCCGAGGCGGCCGCCGCCGAAGCCGGGGCGCCCCGCCCGCCCTCGCTGCGCCGCAACCGGGACTTCGTCCTGCTCTGGGTCGGCGCCGGAGCCACCGCGCTCGGCGCACGCGTCAGCTCCATCGCCTACCCGCTGCTGGTCATCTGGGCCACCGGCTCGGCGAGCGCCGCCGGCCTCGTCGGCTTCGCCGCCGCACTGCCCAACCTGGTCGTCCAGCTCCACGCCGGAGCCCTCGTCGACCGCTGGGACCGCCGCCGCCTGATGATCCTGTGCGACCTCGGCTGCCTGCTCAGCGCCGCCGCCGTCGGCGCGTCCGTCTACTCCGGCCACGTGTGGATCCCGCTCCTGATGGCCGCCGCCTTCGTCCAGGGCAGCCTGGCGATCTTCTACCGGCTCGCCGAGCGGGCCGCCGTACGCCACGTCGTGCCCGGCGAACAACTGCCCGCCGCCATGGCCGGCAACGAGGCCCGCGGCCAGGCGGCCGGCCTCCTCGGCCTGCCTGCCGGCAGCGTCCTGTACACCCTCGCCCGCTCCGCGCCGTTCCTCTTCTCCGCCGTCGCGCACACCGTCTCGCTGGTCTCGCTCCTGCTCATCCGCAAGAACTTCCAGGACGAGCGCACCCAGGCCCCCGGCAACCTCCGCGCCGAACTGGCCGAAGGCCTGAGCTGGACCTGGAAGCAGCGCTTCCTGCGCTGGGGCATGCTCCTGATAGCCGGCTCCAACCTGCTCTTCCAGGGCCTCTCCCTCGCCCTCATCGTCGTCGTCAACGAAGCGGGCGGCTCGGCCGCCGCCATCGGCGTCATCACCGCCGTCAGCGGAACGGGCGGCATGTTCGGAGCCCTGACCGGCACCTTCTGGATGCGCCGGGTCAGCCTGCGCGGCCTGCTCATCGGCGGCGCCGTCGGCTGGGCCGTGCTCATGCCGCTCGTCGCCCTCACCGGCAACCCGGTGCTGCTCGGCCTGGTCTTCCTGGCCGCCGCCATGATCGGCAGCGTCACCAACGTCGCCGGCGGCGTCTACCAGGTCGGCATCACCCCCGACCGGCTCCAGGGCCGCGTCGGCGGGGCGATGGGCCTGATCGGCTCCGGCGCCGCCTCCCTCGGCATGCTCGGCGGCGGGTTCGCCCTCGAGGCCTTCGGCGCCACCCACACCGTCTACGGCATCGCCGCGGCCATGGCGGCCCTCGCCCTGCTGTCCCTGCTGCTGCCGCACGCCGACTACCCCGAATCCCTCCGCCGCAGCGCCGCCCCCGCCGCCGCGACCGACCCGGAAGCGAAGTGACCCGCATGACCACCGCCACCAGGACCTGGACCCCGTACGAGATCCACCCGGCCGAGCTCGGCATCGACGCGACCGCCGAGGCGCTCACCGCCCACCTCGCCGACACCGCGGCCGTCGACCGGCTGCTCACCGAGCAGAAGGCCCTCGTCTTCCGGGGCTTCGGCATCACCCCCGACACCCTCGGCCCGGTCCTCGACCTCCTGCTGCGCAACCGCCTCGCCTACGTGCACGGCAACTCGCCGCGCACCAAGGTCGGCGACAACGTCTACACCTCCACCGAATACCCGGCCGAGTTCACCATCTCCATGCACAACGAACTCTCGTACGCCGAGAACTGGCCCACCCGCCTCGCCTTCTTCTGCCAGCAGGCCCCCGAGACCGGCGGCGCCACCCCCATCGTCGACGGAGTGCGCTGGCTGGAGTCCCTCGACCCCGAGGTCCGCGAGGCCTTCGCCCCGGGCGTGCGCTACACCCAGAACCTCCACGACGGCCTGGGCCTGGGCAAGAGCTGGCAGGACACCTTCGAGACCAGGGACCGCGCCGAGGTCGAGGCGTACCTGAACGGCACCGGCGCCGACTGGCGCTGGCGCGCCGACGGCGGACTGCACATCAGCCAGCTGCGCCCGGCCACCGTCGTCCACCCCGAGACCGGCCAGGAGGTCTGGTTCAACCAGGCCGACCAGTGGCACCCGGCCTCCCTCGGCGACGAGACCGCCGCCGCCCTCGCCCAACTGCTGCCGCCCAAGGAACTCCCGCAGTACGTCACCCTCGCCGACGGCTCGCCGATCCCCGACCCGTACGTCCTGCAGGTCCGCGACCGCGGCCTGGAGAACGCCGTGGACGTGGACTGGAACACCGGCGACCTCATGGTCATCGACAACATCGCGGTGGGCCACGGCCGCCGGCCCTTCACGGGCCCGCGCCGCGTCCTCGTCGCGATGACCGACTGATGCCCGCCGCAGCGGGCCTGCTGCCCGCGCCACCGCCCGCGGCCACGGCGTACGACAGCCAGGACGGCCCACGCTGGTTCCGCCGGCACGGCCGGGGCACGACTCCCCGCATCCGGCTGGTCTGCTTCCCGCACGCCGGAGGCGCCGCCAGCCTCTACCGGGACTGGCCGGCCCGCCTGCCCGCCGGGATCGAGGTGCTCGCCGCCCGCTACCCCGGCCGCCAGGACCGCTTCCACGAGCCCTGCGTGGAGACCATGGCGGAGCTGGCCGACCGCATCACCGCGGCCCTGCGCCCCTACCTCGCTGCGCCGCTCGCCTTCTTCGGGCACAGCCTCGGCTCGGACGTCGCCTTCGAGGTGGCCCGCAGGCTGGAGGCACGCCACGGCGTCAGCCCGGAACGCATCTTCGTCTCGGGGGCGGCGGCCGCACACATCAGCGACCCCGTCGACCTCGGCGGCTACACCGACGCCCAACTGGTCGCGGAGATGGACCGGCTCGCCTCGCCCGGCGCCGAGATCATGGCCGACCCGGAACTCGCCGCCCTGCTGCTGCCCGCGCTGCGCGCCGACTACCGGCTCAGCGCCGGATACCGGCCGTCGCTGGAGGAACTGGGCACCGTACGGGCCCCGCTGACCGCCTTCATCGGCGACGGCGACCCGCTGCTGCCGCCCGAGGACGCACTGAGCTGGGGGGAGCTGACCACCGGGGGACTGACCCACCGGGTCTTCCCCGGAGGGCACTTCTACCTGGAGGAGCCTCAGCAGCGCGCGACGCTGCTGAGGCTGATCACCGCCGCCCTGCTGCCGGCCGCCTGATGGTCCCCGTATAGACCCCTGCAAGCCCGGGGCATGCAGCCCATGGGCTCAATGGAAACCGAACCAATCAGTACGAAGGGAGATGCCATGCCCGTATCCCACGACCCGCCCGGCAGCCTGACCCTGGACCCCGGTCTGACCGCCCGTGCCGCCGTGGCCGTCCGCGGACTGCGGACCTCGGGCGAGGTGCACGTGTGGTGCTGGGAACTGCCCACCCGCACCGACCCGGACGACCTCGCCCTGCTCAGCACCCAGGAGTACGAGCGGGTGCTCTCCTTCCACCAGGAGCGCGACGCCGCCGCCTTCGTCCGCAGCCACGCGGCGGCGCGCCGGGCCGTCGGCGAACTGCTCGGCGTACCGGCCGCGGAAGTCGCCTTCGGCCGCCGGGACTGCCCCGGCTGCGGGGACACCGGCCACGGGCCGCCGAGCGTGACCCGGCCCGCGCTGCCGCTCGCCATCAGCCTTTCGCGCACCGCCGGCCGCGGGGTCCTCGCGGTCCGGGCCGGCACCCGGGTCGGCGTCGACATCGAGGCCCTGCGCGGGATCCACTCGCAGAACGTCGTCGACATGGTCACCACCGAGGCCGAACGCGCCGTCCTGCAGGCACTGACCCCGGGCGACGAGCGGGACCGCGCCTTCCACCGGGTGTGGACCCGCAAGGAGGCGGTGGTCAAGGCCGTCGGCGTGGGCCTGATCGGCACCGAACTGAACGAACTGGACGTACGGGCGGACCTGACCGGCCGGGTCGAGGTCCGGCACGCCTTCCAGGGCCAACACACCCTGTGGGCCGTCGAGGACCTGGACGTCGGACCCGACTGGACCGCCTGCGTGGCCCGCCCCGCCGCCACCGCGACCGGCCCGGTCCGCCTGCACCCCGTACCCCCGCCCGTCCGATAGCCACGTACCCAAGAGGGAGACAGCGATGACGCTCGAAGCCACCGAAAAGACCTTCCCGCAGCTCAACGAGGCCGACGAGGAACTGTGGGCCGACTACCACGCCCTGCTGGAGACCGTCGTCCAGCAGTCCGATCCCGGACCCGGTGAGCACGGCTGGGAGGCCCGCGAGCGGATGCGCGTCTCCGCCTGGGTGCGCCACGTGTACCAGCACCCGCTCTCGTCGGCCGTGTTCGCCGCCCCCGTCTGCGCCGCCCGCGCCGCGGCGGAGCGCGTCGAGGCCGCCGAGCTCGCCTTCCGGATGGACGTCGGCCGCGGCGCGGCCCGCCCGGCCCGCCCCTCCGCCGACGTCCGTTCGGTCGCCGCCGTCGCCGCGATGCGGGCGATCACCGCCGCCGCCCTCGCGCAGACCCCGCCGACCCCGCGCGAGCGCGTGGTCTCCGACGTCTGGGCCGTGGTCCGCGAGACCATCGCCCCGCTCGCCGAACGCGGCGTACCGGTCTTCCAGCGGGCGCGCAACTCCTGGTGACGGTGCGGCGATCCGCCGACAGCGCAGAGTCCGGACCCGGGAGCGGGGGACCCGGCCGCGGCACGAACGCGGTCCGGGTCCCCCTTTCCCTTGGCGGCCCCGTACGTCACGAGCTGACCGACACCGTGCCGCCCAGGGTGCGGAGCTTGAGGTTGTGGCCCGAGGCGGGGTCGGTGCGCACCGACACCTTCTCGCCACCGCCGACACCCTTCGCGTCGACCGCGTACGCGGCCGAACCAGGAACCTTCACCTTGACGTCGCCACCGCTGGTGCCGGCGTCCACCTTCTCCGGGGGCGCCGTGAAACTCGCCTCCACGTCCCCGCCGTTGGCCTTCGCCAGCAGGCTCTTGGCGCCCAGTTCCCGGCCGTGCACCGAGCCGCCCGTGGTCCGTACGTCGATGGCGCCCGAGACGTTCCTGACGGTGATGTCCCCGCCGAAGGCCACCAGCTTCACCGACAGCCCGCCCGGCACCTCCAGCCGGTAACTGATCTTGCAGTCCGAGTCGTCGCCGCAGTCCGGCCCGCCGCCCAGCGTCAGCTCGCCGCCCGACACGGACTGGTCCGTCTTCGGGTTCTTCCCGCTGTACGTGACGGTCTCGGTCACCTTCACGCTGTCGCCGGAGCCCCCGACGACCTCGATGTCCCCGTCCGGCGACTGCACCGACAGCGCGGTCACCTTCTGCGACACCGTGTAGTTGCGTACGTCCGTCTCGCTGCCCAGCGAGCAGCCGGTCAGCGTTCCGCCGGCCAGCGCGGTCACCAGGACCGGCATGGCCAGGACGTGGGCCCGGGTCCGGACCCCGGTTCGGGACTTCGTCGGGAGTGCGGCGATCGGCGCGGTGGTCATGTTCTCTCCAGGGTTCACCACGCCGCGTTGGCGTGGGTTCGAGGGGCGGACAGCCCGGCGAGCAGCCGGACGAGTTCATGGCAGCGGTACAGCGGCCGACCCTGCGGATCGACCCCGCTGAGGTCCAGCAGCGCCGCGTCGACCAGGCTTTCCAGCCCCGCCTCGGCCACCGCCTCCGAAATCTCCAGCGCGACCGCGATCCGGCGCGCACCGAACGGCTCGGCGCCCGCGTCCGCCAGCGCCGGCAGCACCGTACGGGCGCGGGCGTCGAGCAGCGCCCCCGGCGGCAGCAGGGCGTCCCGCACGTTCAGCTCGGCGAAGCTCAGCTCGCCCAGCCGCGTCCGCGGATCGGCCAGCCGCTCGGCGAGCCGGGCCGCCGGCCAGTGCGGCCGCGAGGCCAGCCGGGTCCCGGCGATCCGCAGCGCCAGCGGCAGCCCCGCGCAGTACGCCACCAGGTCGTCCGAGGCGTCCGGGTCCGCGGTGATCCGGGCCCGCCCCGCCGCGGAGGCGAGCAGCTCCAGCGCCGTGTCGTCGTCCAGCGGGGACAGCGCCACCGAGTACGCCCCCGCCACCCGGGCGAGCTGCGTACGGCAGGTCACCAGCACCGTGGTCTCCGTGGAGCCGGGCAGCAGCGGCCCGACCTGGAGGTCACCGGCCGCGTTGTCCAGCAGGAGCAGCATCCGCTTGCCGGCGGTGCGGGTCCGGTAGAGGCGTACCAGCTCCTCCAGGTCACCGGCCGCGTCCGGCCCCTCCAGCCCGACCTCACCCAGCGCGCGCAGCAGCCGCACCAGCACCTCGCCCGGGTCGCGGGGGGTGCCGTCCGCCTCGCGCAGGTCGGCGTACAGCTGCCCGTCCGGGTAGCGGGCGGCGTTCGCGTGCGCCACCCGCACCGCGAGGGCCGTCTTGCCGATGCCCGCCATGCCGGTGATCAGGAACCTGCGCGGCCGCCAGGCACCCTCCTCGGCCCCGGGCGGGGCCAGCATCGCGCCCAGCGCGGCCAGTTCGGCCTCGCGGCCGGTGAAGTCGTCGATGTCCGGGGGCAGCATCGCCGGGACGTCGGCCTTGCGGGCGGCCGGCCCGATCGGCGCCGGGGACTCCAGCCCCAACTCGCCGCCGAGCACCGCCTTGTACGTGTCCCCGAGCGCGACACCGGGATCCACGCCGAGCTGCTCGGCGAGCACCCGGCGGCCCTCGTGGTACGTGTTCAGCGCGTCCGCCTGGCGGCCGCACCGGTACAGCGCGGTCATCAACTGCGCCCGCAGCCGCTCCCGGGTCGGGAACCGCGCGACGAGACCGCTCAGCTCACCCGTCACCCGCTCGTGCCGCCCCACCGCGAGATCCGCCTCGATCCGCTGCTCCAGCGCCTGGGTACGGGCCTCCTCCAGCGGCTGCAACTCCTCCGCCTGCATGTGCTCGGTGACGTTCGCCAGCGCCGGACCGCGCCACAGCTCCAGCGCCCGCGTCAGCAGCTCGCCCGCCTCCTCGTACGCCCCGGCGCGCAGCGCCTGGCGCCCGTCGCGCTCCAGCTTCTCGAACTCGACCAGGTCGATGGCGCTGTCGCCGGTGTGCAGCAGGTAGCCCGGCTGCTGCCGGACGATCTCCACGTCGTCACCGAGGTGCTTGCGCAGCCTCGACATGTACGTGTAGATCTGCGCCCCGGCCGTCGCAGGTGGATCCCAGCCCCACAACAGGGTGTTCAGCCGGGCGTCCGACACCACCCGCCCCCGGGCCAGCAGCAGCGCCGCGAGGACCGTGTGCACCTTCGACCCCGACAGCGCGATCCGACTGCCGCCCCGCCTCGCTTCGACCGGTCCGAGAATCCGGAAGTCCATCTGCGTCACCCCGTTGCTCCGATGTATGTGTCTCGAGCTCAGTCACCGAAGCTAGAGGGCGGGGCTGTTGGGCCGATTTCACTTCGATTTCGGCCATCGAGCAGCCGAAAACCCGTGTAGTCGCCCCGGTTCGGGGGAGGGGCATAGAACG
Source organism: Streptomyces sp. NPDC060031 (assembly GCF_042736805.1). Classification (NCBI taxonomy): domain Bacteria; kingdom Bacillati; phylum Actinomycetota; class Actinomycetes; order Kitasatosporales; family Streptomycetaceae; genus Streptomyces; species Streptomyces sp. NPDC060031. The sequence goes on along the minus strand of NZ_JBHWVM010000116.1, from coordinate 1,274 downwards.
AAAAGAGAAGGACAGTGCACTGTGGTGGGGCTGGTTCCGCCCGACGGGCGGCCCGGCGCACAACGCCCCGACAGCGAGAGGACCCCGGCGTCCATGAGGCCGACCACGATGAGCGCGCCGCCCCGCAGCGGCGACCAGACGACGGAGTACGCGCTGCGGCTGGACGCGGTGACCAAGGTGTACGGAAAGGGCGGCAGCCAGGTCCGCGCCCTCGACGGGGTGACGGTGGGCGTGCCGCGCGGGTCGTTCACCGCCGTGATGGGCCCCTCCGGGTCCGGCAAGTCGACGTTCCTGCACTGCGCGGCCGGACTGGACATGCCGTCCACCGGTTCCGCGTACATCGGTGAGACCGAGCTGAACGGCCTGAACGAGACCGAGCTGACCAAACTGCGGCGCAAGCGGATCGGCTTCGTCTTCCAGGCCTTCAACCTGGTGGCCTCGCTGACCGTCCGCCAGAACATCGAACTCCCGCTGCGCCTGGCCAAGGAGAAGCTGGACTCGGCCTGGCTGGAGGAGGTGCTGGGCCGGGTCGGGCTGACGGGGCGCGCCACGCACCGCCCCGGCGAACTCTCCGGCGGCCAGCAGCAGCGCGTGGCCATCGCCCGCGCGCTGATCACCCGCCCCGACGTGCTGTTCGGCGACGAACCCACCGGCGCCCTGGACACGGTGACGGCCAAGGAGATCCTGGCGCTGCTGCGCGGCAGCGTCGACGAGACCGGCCAGACGGTCGTCATGGTCACCCATGACCCGGTCGCCGCCTCGTACGCGGACACCGTGCTGTTCCTGGCCGACGGACGGCTCGCCGACCGGATGGACCAGCCGACTCCCGACCGGGTCGCCGAGCGGATGACCAGCCTCGGAGCCTGGGGGACCTGAGCGATTTCGTTTTCCTGAGACGGTCGAAATCGAAGCGATAACGACCCAACAGAGCCTCTCCCTAGCGTTCATCTTGTCGCACCGCACCGGCGGCGAGGCAAGGACAGAAACGACTGAGGAGAATCCCGATGCGCAGCACCCGCACCCGCACCGCGTTCGTCGCCGCCCTGGGTACCGTGACGGCCGTCTGCGCCCTCACCCTGGGCTCGGCGGGCACGGCGGCCGCGAGCGAGGTCCCGGGCACCGGGCCGGTCCAGCAGATCGTCTGCCCGGTGGCCGGCCCGATCGCCGGTCCGGCGGTGGGCCCGGTGTGCGACATCAACGATGAGAACCCCTGGAGCTGATTCACCGACCGGTGCGGCCAGGGGCCCGGGGGCGCCCCAGCCGCGGGGCCCCGG